>JAFTMU010000216.1 GCA_017452215.1 Clostridia bacterium | reverse complement strand
CATTAAGTACATAGACCTGATTTCCCACGGCAAGTGTGCGTTCAATAAAAAATATTTCCTCCGCACCCCTATGAGGTTTTGATCCTTATTCGGGTGCGGAGGTTTTTGTTTGTTGACAAAATTGGGTGAATGTGGTATAATATTATCAAAAGGAAGCTTGCGGTAACGAGTCTTAATGCTTGTAATGATAAAATTACAACCTATGATTATTTTCTGGGAAACAATATGCCTGATTATATTAGAGAATTACTGAAGAAGATTAGAAAACAACCTGCATTGTATATCGGTAAAAAGTCCTTGGACAGATTATCACACTTTTTGTCCGGATATGTATGCTGTATATATGAGCAACAAGGAATTGTTGTTCAGCCTTTGCCTGGATTTCAAGAATATATTTCAAAGGAATTTGCTATACAGTCTGCTCATGGTTGGTCTGACATTTTATTGTTTTTCTCCTCCGGAGAGGAAGAGGCATTTGATAAGTTTTATATCTATCTTGATAGATTTTACGGAGAAGGATGGGATACCTGAAGGGTATTTTTGTGTTTCATCTGTGATATGATTTTGCGAACAAAAGTATTTTGCTATATCTAAGTTAATGGAGAAATATTATGGAAGATTTGTTTGCTTCCGTATACGATTTAATGCTTGGCTTTTTCGGTTCTATCAAGAACCCTGTTTTGAAATTTATAGTGGAAATAATAGCAATTTTAGTTTTTACGGCAATTTGGATTTTTCTATCGATCAATGCAATGGAATGCGTGTCACTGTTTATCAAAAATCCTTATGTAGCGTTGGGGTTCAAGGTTGTTGTATTTTTCCTGGTGCCGTTGACCATGTATCTCATTTTGTATGGTCTTGCTAAAATCATACGAAAATAAAGGGAATACGTGGGGTTTCTTTGATAAATAAAGTATTAAAGGGTTCTCAATACTTGGGTGACCCTTGGGATTGATTGCGCTATAGTGCGAAATGGTTTTAAAGGAGGGGAAATTATGCAGGTATATGAAGACTACCTTACACGTAAAATCGTTCTTGGAAATATGTGTATGTCAATGATGTTTGTCATGGTGGGTTTCATGATTTTTGTCCTTATAACGTACAAAGCCCCCAAATGGGGATATGTGTTTCTTCTTATGCCTGGCTTCTTTTTGGTGTTTATACCTTGTTATATTGCTCCGTTTGTTGAGGATAAACAGCAGATGGACTTTGTGGTGTATGTTGGTGAATATGATTTGGAGGTCAAAAACGGACCAAGAGCCCCATATGATTACTGCTATTTGGATGATGATACAAAGTTAGAGGTAGATTATGGAACTGGAACATATACCCGAGAGGATTTAGAAGAAGGAGCGGAGTTTTTGGTGTATACTCGTCGTTCCCAGAGGGTAGTCGATGCCGGAAAGATGGAGGATTTCCCTGACTTTCTTGAGCTTCCATAGCTTTCCCTTTTGAGAAAGTGATCCCTTTAAAAAAACAAAAAATGGAGAGAAAATGATAAAAAGAATATGCGTTTTTTTCACAACCGTAATACTATTACTTTCATCTTGTGGATATATTGCTTATAAAGACTATTATGACGAAACCGATTATGAAAACATATGGAATCTACCTGGCTTTAATCACGGCTATGACGGTGTTTCAGCTTTCTTTCCTCAACAAATCGAAGCATTGGAAATTTTAGAGTTCTTTTGTCGATACGATCAACAGTTACCGTTAGGTGAGGGGCTTCAAATTTTATTAAAAGTTTATTACGGTGACGAAGAAGCATTTTTGAAAGAAGTTGAAAGAGTTTCGCTGCAATCAACCAATTCGAGCGACCAATTTCCTCAAACCGAATTTTTGGCTTATTCTACACGATTAGGGGAAAAATATGGTTCGGAATATGCTTTGATTGATATGGATCAAAAAATAGTATATTATGTGTATTTGCAGAATTTACCTAAGAGTGAGATAGAATTTAGTCACCACCTTTTACCGAAAGGTTATACTGATTATGGCGAAATAAAATAATTATTCTTGGCATAGGAATATTATCATCTCTTTGATTAAAAATTTAAAATAAATTCTCCGCACTTGAATGAAAATTTGAGCCTCATTCGGGTGCGGAGTTTTTTTATTTTTCTTTCCCCGACAGGACTTGACTTTTTTTTGCTTGTCGTGTATAATATTAAATTGAGATATTATCGTTATTTATAAAGGAAGACGCAATGAACAAAAAGCATATTTTGTCGCCGGAGGAGATCTTGGCGCAAAAAACATATATTGAACAGATGCGCCGTGAAAACGATGCCTATGCTGCCCAAACGGGTAAGCGGAGGGGTGCGTTTGTAATGACCTTTGGATGTCAGCAAAATGAGGCGGACAGTGAAAAGATCGCAGGAATGGCAAAGAGCATGGGATATTCCTTGGTGACCGATCCCGAATGCGCTGATCTGATCATGGTCAACACCTGTGCCATTCGGGAGCACGCCGAGCAAAAGGCGCTCTCCATCATCGTGAAATACAAGCACATCAAGGCGAAAAATCCCGATCTGGTGATCGGTGTGTGCGGCTGTATGGTGGCGCAGGAGCATCGCAAGAACGATATCAAATTCCGTTATCCTTACGTGGATTTCGTCTTTGGAACGGCATCTCTCCACCGCTTTCCCCAGCTTCTTTGTCAAAAGCTGGAGAAGGGCAAGCGGCTCTATTGTCCTGAGGAGACGGAATACACCGTGGCGGAGGATCTCCCGATCCATCGGGAAAGCGACTACCGTGCATGGGTCT
Source organism: Clostridia bacterium (assembly GCA_017452215.1). GTDB lineage: Bacteria > Bacillota > Clostridia > Oscillospirales > CAG-272 > UMGS1865. Next base: position 3,389 of record JAFTMU010000216.1, on the reverse strand, counting down.
CCATCATGTACGGGTGCAACAATTTCTGCTCTTATTGCATCGTCCCTTACGTCCGTGGGCGGGAACGGAGCCGTGAGATGCATAAGATCGTGGAGGAGGTGCAAGGCTTGGTAAGGGATGGCTACAAGGACATCACTCTGCTTGGGCAAAACGTCAACTCCTATGCAAAGGACAGCGGTTTTCCTTACGATTTTGCAGATCTTTTACGGGAGCTGGACAAGATCGAGGGGGATTACGTCCTTCGGTTCATGACAAGCCATCCAAAGGATGCCGATCGAAAGCTGATCGACGTCATGGCAGATTCGGGGCACATTGCCCATCAGTTCCATCTGCCCATGCAATCGGGCAGTGACCGCATTCTTTCCCTGATGAACCGCAAATACGATACGGCAAAATATCTGGACATTGTGGACTATATGCGTAAAAAAATGCCCGACGTCACCCTGACCTCGGATATCATCGTGGGCTTTCCCGGAGAGACGGAGGAGGATTTTGAGGGGACGATGCGGATGCTGGAAACGGTACGGTTTGATATGCTGTACTCCTTTATCTACTCTCCCCGCAAGGGCACCCCCGCTGCCGAGATGGAGCAGGTGCCGCAAGCGGTCAAGAGCCAACGCTTTGAGCGACTTTTGGAGCTGCAGGGGCGCATTGGTAAAGAGAAGAACGATCTTCTTGTGGGCAAGACCCTCAGAGTTCTTTGCGACGGTGTGAGCAAAAACAATTCCGAATTGTATTCGGGACGCACCGAGGGCAACAAGATCGCATTTTTTGAAGGAGACGTCGAAGATGCGGGAAAATTTGTAAATATCACCGTAAAGCGGGCAGATGCCTTTGCTTTATACGGAGAAAAAATATAACCAAACGGTAAAAGAAAAAGAGGTATAGAACATGGAAATTTTTGAACTTGCTTCCGAGCTTGGAAAGAAACTGAAGGACGACGCACGTCTTGTAGCGTTGGAAAGCGCCAAGGAGGCGTATGAGAACAACAAGGAGCTGCAGACCTATCTGGTGGAATACGACGTGCAGCAAAGAGCCATGCAAAAGGCTGTGACCGAGGCGGAGAGAGATATGCAGATGATCGAGAGCATTCAGGCTCGCATCGATACGCTCTACCGTCAGATCGCCGAGCATCCCGTGTTCGTGGAGCTCAACCGCTCCCAGAATGAGGTGAACGAATTGATGAATGCGGTCAATCAGACCATCATGACTCAGATCACGGGAGAGGAGCCCTCGGGCTGTACTCATAATTGCAGCACCTGCGGCGGCTGCCATTGACCCTTGAATTTCAGTTAAAGGAGCGTAACTGCCATGACTCCGATGATGGAGCAATATTTCGAAATCAAAAATCAATATAAGGATTATATCCTGTTTTACCGTCTCGGAGATTTTTACGAGATGTTTTTCGATGATGCCGTCATTGCGTCAAGAGAATTGGAGCTGACGCTCACGGGCAGAGATTGCGGAGAGGCCGAGCGGGCGCCCATGTGCGGCGTGCCCTTTCATTCCAGTGAGGGGTATATCGGCAAGCTGATCGAAAAGAACTATAAGGTCGCCATCTGCGAGCAGGTGGAGGATCCCGCCTCGGCAAAGGGGTTGGTCAAGCGTGAGGTGATCCGTATGATCACGCCGGGGACGCTGTTGGAAGCGGGGCTTTTGACCGAGAACAAGAACAACTATCTTTGCGCCGTTTATATGGGAGACTTTGAGTACGGCGTTTGCTTTGCGGATGCTTCCACGGCAGAGGTCTATGCCACCTCCTTTTCGGGAGAGAGCATGGACGTGCAGCTCAAAACCGATCTTGTGACCTATGCTCCGAGAGAGGTGATCTGTAATCTCAATCACGTGCACATGGGGGCTGTGGGAGAGTTTTTGAGCAGCTACAAGAACGTGATGGTCACCGATAATCAGCACGCACGCTTTGAATACGAGACGGCAAAGGCACGTGTCCTTACACAGTTTGGGGATCGCATTCGGGAGAATGATCTTTCCAATCGGGCGATGATCCAAGCCGTTGGCGCCTTGCTCTCCTATATTGAGGATGCCGAAAAGGGCGATATCTCTTATATTCGGGAACTCAACGTCTATTCCAACGGACAGTATCTGGAAATGGACGTCAACACAAGACGGAATCTGGAATTGACCGAATCCATGCGAACCAAGGAAAAGAAAGGCACCTTGCTTTGGGTGCTGGACAAGACCGAGACTGCCTCGGGCGCCCGACTGCTTCGCAAATGGGTGGAGCGACCTTTGGTTTCTGCCTCCGCTATCGTGCGCCGTCAGAGCGCCGTGGCGGAATTGATGGATAGTTTTATGCTCCGTGAGGAGATCGGAGAGGCATTGACGCACGTGCTGGATCTGGAGCGTCTGATCACCCGTATCGTCTACGGAAGCGCAAACGGTAAGGATCTGCGTGCCGTGTACAACACGGTGTCGGTGCTTCCCGATATCAAGCGTTTGCTTGCCTCCAGCACCAGCGAGGAGCTTTGCCGCATTTATCGGGAGCTGGACGTTCTGGAGGACGTTTGTGACCTGATCGGACGCTCCATTTCCCCCGACGCCCCGTTTTCCCTCCGTGAGGGCGGTGTAATCAGAGACGGTTATCGCGAGGAGGTCGATCGCCTGCGCTCCATTGAAAAGAACGGACAGGCGTTCGTCAAGGAAATGGAGGAGCAGGAGCGGGAGCGGACGGGGATCCGCACTCTGCGCATCAGCTCCAACAGGGTGTTCGGCTATTACATCGAGGTCTCCAAATCCTTTATGGATCAGGTGCCCGAGCATTATATCCGCAAGCAGACCCTCGCCAACGGCGAGCGTTACATCACACAGGAGCTCAAGGAGATGGAGGCAACCGTGCTCGGCGCTCACGACAAGCTTTGCGCATTGGAGTACGAGCTGTTCCAAGGGATCAGAGCACGGGTTTCGGAGCAGAGCGTTCGCATTCAAAAAACGGCGGCGCTATTGTCTGAATTGGACGTTTACCGCTCCTTGGCGAGTGTGGCGTCCAAAAACAAATACGTGCGCCCCGAGATTCGGCAGGACGACGTGATCTCGGTCAAGGACGGCAGACACCCCGTGGTGGAGCAGTTCGTCAAGGATGCTTATTTCGTTCCCAACGACGTGTATCTGGATACCGATAAAAACCGCCTGATGCTGATCACAGGTCCCAACATGGCGGGAAAATCCACCTATATGCGTCAGGTGGCTCTGATCACCGTCATGGCGCAGATCGGCTCCTTTGTCCCTGCAAACGAGGCAAGCATCTGCGTGGTGGATAAGCTCTTTACCCGTGTGGGCGCCTCGGACGACCTTGCCTCGGGACAATCCACGTTTATGCTGGAGATGAACGAGGTCTCCTACATTCTCAAAAACGCCACTCGTAAGAGTTT
>JAFTMU010000215.1 GCA_017452215.1 Clostridia bacterium | reverse complement strand
TCTGCCTGCATTGGACGGTGGACACATTCTTATCTATCTCATTGAGCTGATTCGCCGCAAGCCCCTCAAGCGTGAGGTGGAAGCTATCATCAATTTTGTAGGTCTTGTTTTATTATTGTCCTTGGCGGTGATCATCGCCTTTAAGGACGTATTTACACTGTTTTAAGGATGTTTTAACAGAATTATGAAGTACAACGAAGTGAGAAGAAAAGCAAGGGAAGTCACCGTTGGAGGTCTTACTCTCGGCGGTGCGCATCCCATTGCCATTCAATCCATGACCAATACGGATACGCAGGATGCCCGCCGTACAGTGGAGCAGATCCGCCGCTTGGAGGCGGCAGGCTGCGATATCGTCCGTATCTCCGTTCCCACCGAGGAGGCGGCATATACCGTATGGAAGATCAAGGAAGCAGGAGTCAAAATTCCCATCGTTGCGGATATCCATTTTGATTATCGTATCGCCTTGCGCTGTGCCGAATTGGGCTTTGACAAGATCCGCATCAATCCGGGAAACATAGGTGACGATGACCGTGTAAAAGCCGTGTGCGACGCTTGCAGGGAGAGAAGGATTCCGATCCGTATCGGAGTTAATAGCGGCTCCTTGGAAAAGCATATTCTGGCAAAATACGGCGCTCCCACGCCCGAGGCGTTGTGCGAGAGCGCACTGTATCATATTTCGCTCCTGGAGCGCTTTGGCTTTTACGATACCTTGGTGTCAATTAAGGCGTCAACCGTTACCGATATGATCGCCGCCAATCGTCTCCTGTCGCAAAAATGCGATTATCCGCTCCACCTTGGGGTGACCGAGGCGGGAGGGGGCAACCGAGGACTGATCAAAAGCGCTGTGGGAATCGGTGCTTTGCTTGCCGATGGCATCGGAGACACGATCCGTGTATCCCTGACCGATGATCCTGTGGATGAGATCGATGCGGCAAAGCAGATCCTGCGTGCTGTAGGGATCGAGGGGCAGAGCGGTATGGATATCGTCAGCTGTCCTACCTGCGCCCGTACCAAGATCGATCTGATCCCCTTAGTCAAGCGGTTTGAAGCTGCGGTCAAGGAGGCAGGACTTGAGGATATCCCCATCAAGGTAGCCCTGATGGGCTGTGTAGTCAACGGCCCCGGAGAAGCAAGAGAGGCAGATCTCGGCATCGCAGGCGGAAAGGGCGAGGCGGTCCTTTTCAAGCACGGCGAGATCGTAGAAAAGATCCCCGAGGATCAAATTATTGAAAGATTGTTGCGAGAGATCCGCAGCTATAAAGAATGTTAAGAGTATGAGCAAAACGTTATTGGAAATTTTCAACCGCTATGCGCCGGATGCAAGCACCGCCGAGCTTCTTTTGTCGGCGGACGCATCCCGCATCTCTCTGCGGGCAGATAAAGAGCAGCGCATCATTGAGGTGACTGCTCCTTTTCCCCATGTGATTCCCAAGCGTGTTTTGTATCGAATCGAGGAGGAGATCCGCAAAGCATACGACCTCAATTGGGTTCGTATTTGTCCTCAGTATCCCACCGAAGCGTTTTCCCTAGAGCAGATCCCCGACCTTCTCACCGAAACCAACCGCCGTGGCATTGTGGCAAACGGCTTTTTCAACCGTTGTGAATACCGCTTGGCTGGAAATGAGATCCGAATCGAGATCCCGTTTTCTCAAAGTGGCGTGGATCTGATCTACGATGCAAAGACCCCACGACTTATGGAGGAAATCGTCAAATCCGAGTTCGGCGTTGACGTTCGTGTTTCCATCATTCAAATGGAGCAATACGACGTCTTTGAATATCAAAATCCCGTGCAGGCAAGAATTGAGGAAATGAGTCGTGAGGCTGCAAGAGCCGAAAAGGAGTATCAAGCGGCGCAAAGCGCTGCCGCCACGAGCTGGACCCCTGCTCCTTCCGCAGAGGAGGAAAAGGAGATGCTCCCCCGTGCGTCCTCTATTTATGAGGGGGAATGCACGGTGGAAATGGGGAACGGTGAATGCAAGATCGGCTTTGCACGGTACGATATTTCCGCCCCCGAATACGTTTTTGGTGATCCCTTTGAAATCACCCCCACTCCCATTGCAACCATTGCAACTCCTCGCAGAAATCTGGTGATTCTCGGCGAGATCTTCAATTTTACAAGGGAAGAGAGTCGAGGGGGAGAAAAATTTGATATTTCCTTTGATATTTTCGACGGAAATGCTTCCATCGAGCACCGTACCTTCGGCATGGAAGCGGAGGAAGCGGACGAGCTTTGCTCCCTGATCCGCAACGGTGACGTGGTGGCGCTCAGAGGCTATACCAAGCACGTGACCCGAAAAGGGAAGTCCGACGTGGACCTGACCTTCTATTACACTGATATTGCAAAGATCGCAAAATTCAAGCGCAAGGATACCGCCCCCAAAAAGCGTGTAGAGCTGCACTTACATACTACCATGTCTACCATGGATGCTCTGATTGCCCCCGACGTCGCCGTCAAAACGGCGCTCAAATGGGGCATGCCCGCCGTAGCGATTACCGACCACGGCAACGTGCAGGGCTTTCCCGATGCCATGCTGGCGTTGGAAAAGGCGGCGCCCGACGGAGAGTTTAAAGTGCTGTACGGAATTGAAGCTTATTTCGTCAACAATACCGCAGGTGCCATTTCGGGGAAATATAACCCGAATTTCAAGGCGGAGTGTATCGTTTTTGATATCGAGACCACAGGTCTTTCGGTGCAAAACTGCAAGATCACCGAGATCGGCGCCGTCAAGATCAAAAACGGACAGGTGTTGGATCGCTTCAATACCTTTGTTAACCCCGAGGTGCCGATTCCCGAGGATATCGTCAAGCTTACGGGCATCACCGACGAAATGGTTGCCGATGCCCCCCTTGTCAAGGAGGCGCTGACCGATTTCTTTGCGTTCGTAGGCGCAGGGGAGGACGGATACCAACCGCTTCTCATCGCCCACAACGCCAACTTTGACATCGGCTTTATCCGCCATTTTGCCAAGGAATCGGGATTGCCCTTTGAAAATCCATATTTGGATACCGTGGCGCTTTCCCGCTATATCAATCCCGAACTAAAAAAGCACACCTTGGATTCCATCGCCGAGGCATATCATTTGGGAGACTTCAACCATCACCGTGCCTGTGACGACGCCGAGATGCTGGCTATGATCTACTTCAAAATGATCGAGATCATGGAAAAAATGGATCTCAGAGATCTCGTTGCCCTGCAACAGGAGATGGCGGAAAAGACCGACCCGTTAAAGCTGAAGCCGTACCATCAGATCCTATTGGTCAAAAACAAAGCGGGACTGAAGAATCTCTATAAGCTCATTTCCATGAGTTATCTGGATTACTACAAGCGCTTTCCCCGCATTACCAAGACCGTA
>JAFTMU010000214.1 GCA_017452215.1 Clostridia bacterium | reverse complement strand
ACTCTCCGCTCTGTCCCCACCGAGGAGCAGCTGCGCACCCTCATCTCCCCCATGGAGCTGGACGGCTACCGCTTACAGCCTATCGAGCTGACCCGCCTCTCCCCCGACACGCTGGAAATGAGACTGTATGAGGGCAGAAACCGACAGATCCGCCGTATGTGCGAGATGGCGGGGCTTCGGGTCTCCCGCCTTCGCCGTGTGGCGATCGGAGAGTTAACGCTGGGCACACTCCCCCTTGGCAAATGGCGGGATCTGACCCCCGATGAGGTGGCATATCTCAATACACATAATAAGGAAGGAAACTGATCATGCTGGAAGTATTACCGATTCAAAGCAAACAGGAGCAGGAGGCGCTTTGCGCCCGTTGCGGAGTCCCCTATCAAGCCGAGCTGTTGGCATATAAGGCGCTTGTCGACGGCGAGCTCAAGGGCATCTGCCAATTTACCATGGATCAAAACGGCGGAAGGATCCTGCATTTTGCCCATATCCCCGACGGCTATGAATTTGAACCAATGTTCGTCATGGGGCGTGCGGCGCTTAACTTTATCGACCTTTGCGGCGTTCACCGTGCTTTTTTCGATGCAGAATACGACAACCAAATTTTGATCAAAGCCATCGGTTTTTCGCCCAATGCCGACGGCAGATACGAAATGGATCTGACAGATTTCTTCAAAGAGCCCTGCAAACACTCCAATAAGGAATAAATTCATCAATTTGGTAAATTTTAACAGATATTCCCCGAAATTTTTGGGGAATATTTTTTTGCTTTTTGTATTGTAAATTTCTTACAAATATGGTAAAATATTACTGCAACAAAACTATGAGCAATATGGAGGAAGTTTGATTTATGGAATACAGTACGAAAATACTGATCGCAGACGAAAGTCCTGCGGGAAGAGCCCACGTCCGTGAGGGACTTCTGCGGGCAGGCTACCGCAACGTGGAGGAAGCGGCAAACGGCGAGGAAGCGCTCCTCAAAATGTCGCATTTTCACCCCGACGTAGTTCTTTTGGACGTTTGGCTCTCCAAGCTGGACGGCATTGGAGTGTTGCGCAGCAGCAAGAGCCTTGATTGGGGACAGGAGAAGTCTCCCGCATTCATCGTCGTTTCCTCGGTTTCCAATCAAAACGTTTTCATTCAGGCAACCGAGGCGGGCGCCGAGCTTTGTCTCTTGAAGCCTGTAAACATGACCAGCCTTTGCGAGCACATTCAAAGCATCACGTCCTATCGAAAAAAGGACGTTCCTGCCGCCGCAATGATGCAGACTGCCACCGAAAAAGGCCCCGATATCGAATCCCAGGTCACACAGATCATTCATCAGATCGGCGTTCCCGCACACATCAAGGGATATCAATATCTGCGCACAGCGATCCTTTTGACGGTCAAGGATAGCGATATCATCAACAGCGTCACCAAGGTCCTCTACCCCTCCGTCGCCAAAAAGTACGCCACCACGACCAGCCGTGTGGAAAGAGCCATTCGCCACGCAATTGAGGTCGCATGGGACCGTGGCGACGTGGACACCCTCAACTCCTACTTCGGCTACACCATTCAAAACAACCGTGGCAAGCCCACAAACAGCGAATTCATCGCCATGATCGCAGACAACCTGCGATTAAAGTATAAGCTGTATTGAGCCTATGATAATGAACAGGATATCCATACGGGAGCTTCTGAAAAGAGGCTCCCACATTTTCTGCTTGACAAATGACCCATCATATGCTAAAATAAAACTGTAATCCAATCAACTTTCGGAGGTAAAAAATGGCAAACAAAAAATGGATGTCACTGCTTTCATTGTTGGTGATGCTATCGATCCTGATCTGCTCCTGCAACGGAAGCGGTGACGGCAACGGAAGCGGTAATGAAGAAACAACGAGTAACACCCAGGATACAAGTGGTATTGATTCCTGCGACCACCGCTATGAAGGAAGCTGGAAATGCACGTTATGCAAGCAAGAATTAGGGACCAGCGTTGGATTAGAGTATTCCACCGCTTCCTCCTTTGGATTTAATTTTGCAGTTGTCACCGGCATTGGAACCTGCACAGATACCGATCTCATAATTCCCTACAAACATGACAATTTAATCGTCAGAGAGATCGATGATTGTGCATTTCGGGAATGCAATACCATTACAAGCGTACTCCTCCCAAATACCGTAAAGGACGTTGGCATTGGTGCATTTTCCGAGTGTACAAGCCTTGCAAGCGTAACCTTTGCCGACTATAGTCAGCTTGATACCGTTAACGTGGAAGCATTTCAAGGCTGTAAAAGCCTTGAACATGTAGACTTTGGAGCAGATACCTCCCTAAGAGTCATCGGTATGCGCTCGTTTGAAAACTGCACATCGCTTACAAGCATCACAATTCCCAAGAATGTCAAATTTATCAAGTCCGACTCCTTCCTTGGTTGCAAAAATCTTTTTGAGGTTTATAATCTTTCCTCTCTTGAAATTGTCAAGGGAGCTGAAACTCCGGGGCATATCAGTTATTACGCCTTGGATCTTTATACATCTGCTAATGCCGAAAGCAAGCTTTGGAAAAGTGCAGATGAATACCTCTTTTACAAAGATAATAATGCCTGGTCGCTGATCAGCTACATGGGCAGTAAAACAGAGCTGACCCTTCCCGCAAGCTGTCAAGGAAACAGCTACAGGATTTATGAAAACGCATTCAAAAAATCTAACAACTTGACAAGTGTCACCATTCCCGATGGCGTTGAAACAATCGGGAAATCAGCGTTTGCGTATTGCCCTAATCTTACAAATGTCACCATCTCCTCCGACGTTACGAGCATCGGGGAAAGTGCATTTGAAGACTGCTCCGAACTTTTGAGTGTCACAGTCTCCCCCGGTCTCAAGGAAATCGGTGCTTCTGCATTTAAAAAATGCACCAATCTTACAAGCATCGAGATTCCCAATAGTGTGACAAGCATCGGTCACGACGCATTCTACGATTGCGAAAGCCTTGCGGGCATCACAATCCCCAACGGCATCACAACCATCGCTTCCTACACGTTTTTTGACTGTTCAAGCCTTACAAGCGTCATCCTTCCTAACAGCGTAACAAATATCGAAGAAGCTGCATTCCATTTCTTAGAAAATATTACCGCCGTTTTCTATGGCGGTACCGAGGACGAGTGGGAAAACATTGAGATAGGAGAAGACAATTACTATCTGACAAGAGCCGCTCGCTATTATTACGCGCCGGACGGTGTTCCTGACGAGGAAGGAAACTATTGGCATTACAACGCAATCGGCGTCCCCACCCCGTGGTAAAGCAATATTCATAAAGAGACACTTCGGTGTCTCTTTATTTATAACAAGTCACTCTTTTTTACAAAAAAGGAGAAAACCAAAAACTTTTTTTGAGATAATCTTGACAAATACGGAAAACTATGCTATAATACTATTACGACATAGGGTAAATGAACGTACAATATACAGGCGTGCGTTTTTACTTTTGCCGAAAAAGTAAATACTCTGCCTCGCATACCTGTATTGCGGTGACAACGATTTCCCGTGTCACAGCAATCCTGCTATGCGTTTTTTTGTGCGTAGCTTCGGTTGCGCACCTTTATTTTTTCACTAAGGAGGAAAAAAGCATGAAGAAAACAGCACGGCTGCTTGCAATTTTGCTGGCATTGATCCTGACCCTTCCCCTCTTGGCTT
>JAFTMU010000213.1 GCA_017452215.1 Clostridia bacterium | reverse complement strand
TTTGAGACACCCCCTTGCTTTTTGGAGTGCAGGGGCAGGGGCGTGTTGTTTTGCTTTGCAAAAATGATGTGCTCCCTTTGGGAGCAGTTTGGTTGTAGACCAAAGGTGCACAGTTTGTCAATTGGCACAAACCTTTTTATACCGCTTTTTCTTTTGACCAAAGAGGCGCAAAAGAAAAAGCTTGGCAAAAAGAAAAGCGCCGTAAAAAGAGGGAATTTCGCCGTCTGCGGACGGCGAGGAGGCTTACGCAGCCTCCACTGCGCCGCCTTTTGAAAAAGGCGGGCGAAAACTTTCGTCGAATTGACGAAAGTCGATAGTTTTGTCTACAGTCTGTGTGCTCCCTTTGGGAGCAGTGATGTTTTGCTGACGCAAAATGATGTTGTTCGCTGCGCTCACAATGATGTTGCTCGCAGGGCGAGTGGTGGAGAGGGTGCGGGACAAGGTGCGTTGAGCGGTTGGGTGGTGTTTTCTGTTGTAGAGCAAATAAATCGTCGCTCCTATTTGGAAAAATGTTCTATGTGAGATGTTTTTTTGTAGGGGCGATTCATGAATCGCCCGTCCAAGGGAGTACGGATTTTTTAGGGCGGGCGGTTCGTGAACCTCCCCTACAAGTGGGATGAGTGTGTTTCCTTTTTGTGGGGTAAAAATTCGTAGTTTTTGAAAAAGTAAGATTTATCTGCGGGGAGACAACGGTAATCCTTTGTGGATCCCTGCGTCGCCTGCCGCAAAGCGGCGGCTCCTTGGTTTGCTCCGCTCGGCGAGCCTCGCCTACGCAAACTTCGACTCCGCACACCGCTTTGCGGTGTTTGCTCCGCTCAGAATGACACGTGGTGGTCCCCAAAAACTTGTGGGAGCTATTGTAAAGAATAGCGTACAAAACGGTATCTTACAGTCACCGAACAAACGGACAGCAAAAGCAGTTAAAACTCTATTTTATATACTCCACGTTTTAAAAGTTCTTGAAAAGAGGGGTGTGGGGAGAAAAACTTCTTTCAAGAAGTTTTTCTCCCCACAAACTCTTTTATTTTTCTATCACTTCACACCCGTATGGCCGAAGCCGCCGGAGCCTCGCTCGGTTTCGTCCAGTGTATCGGTGACGATGAATTCTGCCGTTTCCACGGGCAGAAACATCATTTGAGCGATGCGATCGCCACGGCGAACCTCAAAGGGCTCCTGTCCGTGATTGATCAGTCCCACGGAGATCTCCCCACGGTAGTCGCTGTCGATGACTCCGATCCCGTTGGAAAGAGAGATGCCTTTTTTCACTCCAAGACCGCTGCGTGCGGCGATCACGGCAACGAATCCTGACGACTCCGGTGAGATGGCAAGTCCTGTGGGAACAAGCGCTCTCTCGCCCGGCAAGAGCGTCAGGAGCTCTCCCTCCTCCAAGGCGGCACGCAGATCCACTGCTGCCGAGCCGGGAGTGGCGTATTCGGGGGCGCTCATGCCCCGTGTCAGCTTTAATTTGACCTTCATCTGTTTTTCTCCTTTCTTTGGGAAAGCAGATCTTTATTTTTCCACGGTGACCGTTCCGTTATCGTATTCCCACGCCTTGGTCATTTCCACGGGAAGGATCTTTCCGTCCTCGCCAAAGCGCATCACGTCGATGCACATAAAGCGGGCGTTGCCGTCGGCGATGTCGGGACGGTGGCGGTGGTAAACGCAAAGGTAGAGGTCTTCCTCGGGGACGTAGATGTATCCGTTGTGTCCGGGGCCGTTGGCAAGCTTGCCGTCTCCCGAATTGAGTACGTTGGTATAATCCTCAAAGGGGCCAAAGGGGGAATCCGCATAGGCGGCGTTGACACGGTAGGTGCCGGTCTCCCAATTTCCTGCAGACCACATGAAGTAATACTTGCCGTCCTTTTTGAACATGCAGGGACCTTCCACGTAATCGGGGGGCGTGATCTCACGGCAGAATGCGCCGTCCTCAAAGGGAACGAGAGAGGTCATGTCCTCGCTCATGATAGCGAGGTTGCAGTGCTTCCATCCGCCCCAGAACAAATATACCGTTCCGTCGTCATCCTTAAAGAGGTGGGCGTCGATGGGCTGTGCGCCGTTGTAGAACTCGTTGACCAAAGGAGCGCCGGTCAGGGTCTTGAAGGGACCTGTGGGAGAATCGGATACGCCGATCTCAAGTCCTCCTTTTTCGTCGGTGGAATAAATATCTCCCGATGCGAAAACGTAGTAATATTTGCCGTTCTTTTCAATAGCGGTGGGCGCCCAGATAGCTCTCGTCGCCCAGGGGAAGCCCGACATATCGATGATATCGTCATGCAGCTCCCAATCCGTCAGATTCTCGGAGGTGAAGCAGACCTGATTCTTCTGCTCATCAAAGGGGAGGGATTTGGTGGCGTAAATGATGTATTTTCCCTCGTAAAAGCGAGCCTCGGGATCGGCATACCAGCCCTCGCTGATGGGATTCTGAATTCTGAATTTCATAAGCGTTCTCCTTATATGTTTTGTTTTTTGCGGGGGGAGAAACTTCTTGAAAGAAGTTTTCTCCCCCCACACCCCTCTTTTCAAGAACTTTTATAAAGGGGGGATAATAAATCAAGTTGTTAATGCAATACGCTATGTTTTTTGCAGTAGGGGCGATTCACGAATCGCCCGTTTGAGGGAGTACAGATTTTTTAAAGCCGTCGGTTGGTAAACCGCCCACTATTTGTGGTGGAGTTTTTGGGGTCGTGGCCCCAAAAACTTGTGGGAGCTATTGCTTGGAATGGCGTACAAAACGGTATCTTACAGTTGCAAAATTAAAGGTTAGCGAACAGTAGTTACAACTCTAGTTTATATTTTCCACGTTTCAAAGTTCTTGAAGGGAGTGTCATGGGGAGGGAAACTTCTTTCAAGAAGTTTCCCTCCCCATGA
>JAFTMU010000023.1 GCA_017452215.1 Clostridia bacterium | reverse complement strand
CACAGCCCGTACCTTAATTTGATTTGTAAGGCACCCACGGAGATCGCAGATCAGGCGAACCCGTGAAACAGTAAAACGTCTAAATGCTTGAAACTAACACCGTTTAATTATTTTCATCTCATCAAAGAAAGATAGCACTTCCGCTTTTTCTAGAAAACCATACTCCATCAACTTAGTTAAATATTCCGTTATTGCTTTCCCTAAACAACTATCTGGTTGTGGATCAACATAGTATTGCGGAATATAGTTGTTTTTGTCTCTTAACAAATCGTTCCAAAAGTTTTTTTGAACATAAACAAAAACATCTATAGCTGACACTTTGTCCCACTTATTGGAAATAATAAATTCATAGAAAATAGACTGTTGCCATTTGTTTCTTTCGCAAACAAAAGCATTCTCGTGTTGTACTGGAACATTACAATATGGTGGAAATTCTCCATCTTTGCACCCAATCTTTCTATACAGACCTGTTGTTTGAGAATAAATGGGAGTTGCCTTTTTTCTTTCAGCAAGCGGTGAATATATTTTTTTAACATTCAAGATTCTTTCTTGAAAATTTTTTTGGTACCGTACGTTTCGTGCTATTAATTCTTGTAAAAATATCTTCTCTCGGCGATGATACACCCACTTTTTCCCTTCTGTTTCTTCAAGGAGAAATTTTTTAAATTCTTTTTCTTTAAAATTCTCTTTCCTCAAAAAAGAACTTACATCAATCTCCAAAGTTGAGATGTCATTTGCTTTTATTTTTGTTAACTTATCATTGTCTACAAAATGAGTTGCCGCAATTTCCAAACACAGTTGTAGTTCATTAGTACTCAACAACATATCTGCAACAACTTTGCCAATTCTCTCTTCCACCTTTACCAGCGAATAAGAGAATGTCATTTCTTCTCTACAAATGTACGGCTCATTTTGCCTTTGGTCTTTGGAATTTCTGTTTGTATCTTGCTTTGCATCAAGAACATATGCAGGAATTTTAATTTGGGACGATTCGGCTATTATTTGCTTTGCCAAAAGATGCAAAGCAGTTTCATTAGCAATATTCGCTTCGCAAGGCATTTTGGAATTCACGTGATAAAAGTGCCATTGCCTACGGTCTCCCAGCCTTGTCCCCATAGGACAACAACATTTTGGGCAAACAAATTTTCCTTTTTCACCCCTATCAGAAATCCGATTCACAGAAGAAATATGAATAACTTGATCCAAATGTCCTTTGATTAAAGCAAAAACATGCTTTGCTTTATCGTTCATCGTATACATATCTTTTCAAAACCCCGTGCGGTCAAATTGCTTATCCAAGGCATGGTGAGACATTTCCAATGCCACGGGTCTGCCATGGGGGCAGAAGGTGATATCCGGGATCTCCATCAGCTTGGAGATGATCCATTCCACGTGTCCCTCGGCGTATTCCCTGCCAGCCTTGACGGCGGCCTTGCAGGCGGCTTGGTACAGCGCCTTTTCAAAAATGATGTCACGGGTAAGCTTGACACTGCCCGTAGCGCTGAGGATCCTGCCTGCCATCGTACCACGCATATCGCTCACGGCTTGGCTCTCCACTCCCTCGGGAATGGCATCGCAAAAAACGGTATTGCGGGCAAAGCGGAGAGAAAATCCGATCTGCTCCAATTCATTCTCGTATTCCTTGAGCGCCTCCACCTCGCCGCTGGTCATCATGACCTCCACGGGAAGCATCAGCATCTGCGAAACGGTATCT
>JAFTMU010000212.1 GCA_017452215.1 Clostridia bacterium | reverse complement strand
ACGATATGCTGGCAGAGCTTTGCGGCATCTCAACCGTCTATTTTCGCAAGCTGTTTACCCAATCATACGGAACCTCCCCCATATCTTATATGCACGCCATTCGCATCAAAAAGGCAAAGGAGATGCTCAAAAGTGATTTTGGCACCATCGGCGATCTTTCCCTCTCCTTGGGATATAAAAGCATCTACGATTTTTCCCGTGCCTTTAAACGCCATACAGGTGTCTCTCCTACCCAGTACAAAAAGGCGCATCTTCCACACACCAAGCAGGAATATTGATGCGCTTTTTCCGGATTATAAGCATCGGCTGTCGGTGGTTTTCATTATACAACAATGGAGCTGTCTCAAATTCGAATTTGAGACAGCTCCATTGTTAAATTATTTCAGATGATTTGTAATCACAGTCTTGATCCCTTCGATCACCTTCTCAATGTGGGAAGGCTCCCATGAGGGATGCAGGAACAGGGAAACCGTCTGATCCCGCAAGGATCTTGCCACAGGGCAAACCACCCGGGAGTAATCCACCGTTTTGGGATCGGTATATTCCTTCGATTTAAAGGGGAAATGCGCATCTCCGAAGCCCACACCCTCCTGATATGCCTGCTCCAGATAGCTTTCGGGCCACAGGATTCCGCTGCACGGGATGCCAAGACCGATCAACTCCTTGATAAAATCCTTCGCCGTAATATCCAACACGTCGGTATCGATCAGGATCGGATACCACCAATAAGCGTTCCTGCGCTCCTCGGAGTTATACGCCACTGCCTTAATGCCCTTGAGTCCCGTGAGGGCCTTGTCGTACATGGCGGCATACTCAAAGCGGCGCTTGAGATTCCAGGAATCAAAGCGGCGGAGCTCACAAAGTCCGATAACCGATTGCATCTCGGTCATACGATAGTTAAAGCCTACACGACGGTGAATATAAGGCAGCTTTTCCTCCAACGCAAGCATATTCATACGGGTACGCACGTCATAGCCGTGGTCACGGAAGGAACGGCATTCCCACGCCAGATCCTCATTATTGGTGACTACCATACCGCCCTCGCCGCCTGTGGTAAAGTGCTTGGATTGGCAGAAGGAGAAACAACCAACGTCGCCCAAAAGTCCGACCTTAACACCCTTGTAAGAGCCTCCGATGCACTGTGCGCAGTCCTCCACCACGTAGAGATTGTGCTTTTTGGCAATTTCAAGAATGGGGCCCATATCCGCAACCACACCGTAAAGATGTACCACTACGATCGCCTTGGTTCTTGGAGTGATCAACGCCTCAATGCCCTTGGGATCCAGAGTGTGATCCTCGGTAACGTCGCCGAACACGGGAACCGCTCCCGCCTGCACCACCGAGAAGGAGGAGGCAATAAAGGTATAGGAAGGAACGATAACCTCATCTCCGGGACCTACGCCAAGAGCGGAGAGCGCAATGTGCAGCGCCGCCGTACCGTTGGTGCAGGATACCGCAAAATCAGCACCCATCCATTTGGCGAACGCCTCTTCAAATTCCATACCGATCTTTCCCGTCCAATAGTTCACCTTTCCCGAGCGGAGAACCTTTGATACCTCATCGGGCACCTCGGGGGCAAACTGCGGCCAACCGGGAAATCCAATCTCCTCCACGCCGGAGCCGTTCATTACAAGATCTTCTTTTTTTGCCATGATATTTATTTCCTTTCTTATTTACTATTGGATAGATTACTTCCCTGCCTGCATCTCGGCGACAGCTTCCAGAATCGCATCTGCCATATATTCCAGCTGCTCGTGGGAAAGCCCGTACAGGGGCAGGTGGGTAAATCTCTTGTAAAAGACCTCCTCGCAGTTGGGACAGGTCTTTGCAATCTCATCAGAATCGTAGCCCATGTCCTGAACGATCTTGAAGCAATACAAGGGACCAAAGTGAGCGATCTGCGTCACTCCCCGTTCCTCCAGCTTCTTTTTGAGCACCTGAATATCTCCGCCTGCCTTTGCGGGATCTATCTGGAACAGGTACATGTGATAGGTGGGCTTTATCTCCTCGGTGTCAAGGAGCTGAGGAATGATAGCATCGTTTTCCGAAAATCTTTCCGTCAGATATTCAGCGGCTTCCCGTCTTGCTTTGATGATCTCCTCATTTCTTGCCACCTGCAAAGCAAGTCCCAAGCCTTGGATCTCAGTGGTAGAGGAATTACTTGGAACAAAGGGATGCTCTTTTCCGGGAATGGGCGTGATATTGTAGAGCCAATCCTTAATCGGGCAGGTAAAATCAAGTCCCAGGAAGCGGGCACGCTTCATATGAGGGGTATACTCGGGAATGGAGGTACAAAGGATTCCGCCCTCGCCAAAGGAGGTGATGTTCTTTACCTCGTGCATGGAAAAGGCGCCAAAGTCGCCAATGGTTCCCACCATTCTTCCCTTGTACATTGCGCCAAAAGCATGGGCGGCGTCCTCAAGAACAAGAATATCATGTTTCTTTGCAAGCTCCATGATGGGATCCAGATCCACAGGATAACCGCCGATATGTACGGGAACGATCATTTTTGTTTTTGGAGTGATCTTTCTTGCAACGTCGGCAGGATCCATATTGATAGTACGGGGATCCACGTCGGCAAAGACCAATTTGCACCCAATCGCCAGCGGATAAACCATGGTGGCAACAAAGGTGATGGCAGGAACGATGACCTCGTCTCCCTCCTTGAGGTTAGCATATTTATATGCGATCTCAAAGCCTGCCGTTGCGTTGGTGACAAAGGTGGAGGAGTCGGTTTTGAGATACTCGTTGCAAGCAGCCTCAGCTGCCTCTACCTTGGAACCCAAGGAAAGCTTTCCCGGAGGGGTTGCAAGGGCATCCAGCTTCTTTACCTGCTTCCATACGGCTTCAAGGGCGTCCTCGTATTCCTTGCCCTCGCCCTGCATGAGAAATTTGATAAACTCCATCAGGTCATGGACGTTATAATTCTCTCCTACTGCCGCCCACGGAACTTTGGTGGCACCTGTATTATAGCGAAAATCCGACGTTTGTTTTCCCATCTTATTTCTCCTTTTTCAGTGTTGGAACGTCTGCTCCCTGATCCTTTTGGCGGCAGCAGGCAAAATTTATCATTTCGTTCGCACCGCTCCTGCTTTTTTGAAGGTTAAAAATCCAAAAAATCAAAAGTATCAATTTTTCGGCAGCACATTGACATTCCTTTGTATATATGATACAATATTTTTAGACAATTGTATTTATCTTTCATTATAAAATATTTATCATTTCTTCCGCAAATTAGGACAAGGAGAAGCTATGAAAAAGGAGAACAACAATGAATTCGCTATGAAGCCTGTTGAGAGAGAGATTTGTATCGAAGGCTTTCACAGTATTTATTACTTTGAATTTGACAAGGATTTTTCCCATCCTCCCCAGAAAAACGATTTTTGGGAGCTGATGTACGTGGATAGCGGCGAGGTCTACGCCATCACCAACGGCGTTGGCACCATGCTTTCCCAAGGACAGATCATCTTCAACCGCCCTATGGAGCAGCATGCACACATCTCCAACAAACGTGTGCCAAACAATATGCTGGTCATCACCTTTACCGCCCACGGCTCCGCCATGGAGTTTTTTGAAAAAAAGATCTTTACCTTGGATAAAACGCAAAAAACGCTGCTGTCTCTTTTTATGAAGGAGGCAGAGATTGCCTTGGGCAAGCTTCCCGATGAATACAGTAACAAAAACCCCTTGGATTTCAGCCATGCGCCCTTTGGTTCACTTCAACTTTTGGAGTGCTATCTTACCGAGTTTTTGCTCATCCTCAAACGAAGCAATGAGCGCATTGCCGTGCACCCTCTGCGTCATGGCGATGGAAAAGCGCCGGACAGCCCCATGATCGAGATGATCACGGAATACCTGAAGGACTGCGTTCGCAGTGATTTGAGCCTTGGGGAGCTGTGCGCAAGGTTCTATATTGGGAAATCCCGCCTTTGTAAGATGTTCCGTGATCACGTGGGAAAAAGCCCCATGGAATATTTTACGGATTTAAAAATGGCGGAGGCGAAAAAGCTTTTGCGTCAAGGAGAGTTCAGTGTCGGCAGGATCGCCGATCTGCTGGGCTTTTCCTCCATACACAATTTTTCCAGAGCGTTTAAAAAAGCGGTAGGATTTTCGCCCAGCGAATACCGAAGTCAGGTGATCCGCAAGGGAAAAGACGAAAACATTTGACTGTATTTATCGAAAGCCTTGTAGCCGACATACCCCCCTTGTATAAAAAGGCAGGCGAAAGAGCGCCTTCCGCTGGGACGGGAACTGTGCATGGCGAATGCCTTTGAAAATCGCCATCACTGCCGGTGGTTTTCAGAATAGAATAAGGGGCTGTCTCAAATTGCAAATTTGAGACAGCCCCACGCATGAAAAAGCCGACGGTAGGCTTTTTCATGCTGGGAATTTGCGTTTTTCGCCGAAAATCCCATCCAACAAGATCAAATTACGGGCGAAAATTGCGGCGTCAAGCCGCAAAGCAAAAAACAAAGGGGTGTCGACCAAATGCGAAACGCATTTGAGACACCCCTTATTTCGTTCATTGCACATTGTTCTCTTCGTCGATGGAATCGATCAGATGCACAGGCTCGGTGTGCAGGCTCGCACGCCGACGCTCCCGCTTACGCTCCTCAATGGTCTTACCCACAATCACCACCTCCGTGCAACCCGAAGAACCGCATAAAAAGAGCATCCTCTTTGCCCGTTTTGCCATGTATTCGTTCTCCACGCAGACCTTGATCCGCTCCTCGGGCGACCTTCCGCCCGAACCAAACGCACGTCTCCCAAGCTTTTTGACACTGTGGGGCAGATATACCTCACGAAGGCGTGGCGTATCCGCAAAGGCCTTGGCGCCAATGCGCTCCACGCCAAGGTCCATACGCACGCTCGCAAGCCGTGTACAGCCCTCAAAGGCGCTCTTGCCCACCGTGCGGATCTGCTGCGGCAAAAGCACCTGTGTCAGTGCTGAGCAATCACGAAAGATCCCCCGTGGCAGCTCCTTGACCGTCTCTGACAGACACACCTCGGAAAGTGAGATACACCCACGGAACATCTCCTCCGCAAACGCATCAAAAGAAGCATCTACCTCGGCACGTACAAGCTCGGTGCAATCACGGAACGCCCCCCTGCCAACGCTTTTCACCGAGGAAGGAAGAAACACCTCCTCCAAGGATCGGCAGCGGCGAAAGGCGTTCGCCCCGATGCGGCGAAGCGCCGTTCCAAAGGGAATATGGCGGAGCATAATGCACCCGTCAAATCCTCTCTCCCCAACCGCCGTCAGCATCTCGCTGTTTTCTACCTCCTTTAGGCGCTCACAGCCCGCAAATACACCGGTGGAAACACCGATTCCTCCCTCGCCCGAAAGCACCACAGACTTCAATCGAGAGCAGCCCATAAACGCCTCCGCCTTGATGGCAGACGCCATGGCGGGAAGCGTCACCCTTTCCTGTCTTGCCTTGCGAAAGGCTCGTTTGCCCACCGTCACAAAGCTCTCACCCGAAAGATCCAGCTCCTCCTCGTCGGTACGGACACGCAAAAGCTGCCATTTTTTTATATTGATCTTTTCCTTCATATTCTCTCCTCCCGATCGTGTTTTTGCAGGACGTGTGGTCGTTTTATGCCTTTTTTATCCCCTCAAAGGGAACCGTTTGCACCAGCGCATCCGTGCAGACTGTGCCGTTCTCATCCGTCAAGCGGAACAAAAATCCGTCATCGGTCCTTGTACGCCAAACGTCCAACGTATGCCCGAACGCCGCCTCGTGTAAAAAGGAAAGCATCATCCCCGTTACCCGACAGGAGCAGGCATCGGGAAGAAAATCACAAAAGAGATCCGGATAATGCGTATTGTTCATATGCCCGTTGTAATCGATATCCGAATAAACGATCCGCCGCTTTCCCACAAGCTCCATGCTCTCGGGCGCAGGAACGTGAAATCTCTTTGGCAACGGCAAGATCACTGCCCGCTCGGGCTCCAAATGATAGGGCTCCTCTCCCGAGCGCAACAACCGCTTCTCACGCAGATCCATCAACGCCCACACCGAAAACGCCTCGGCGACCACACAGCTCCCCCGCAAGACCGCAAAGCAACGGTTATGCTTGAGCCCTCGGCTCTCCGCAACCCAAGTCTGCACTGCGATCTCATCCCTTGCATACAACGGCTCGTATATCACCACAGAAATGCTACTGAGCAAAAAAGCTAGCCCCTGTTCGTCACGGAGAGCATCCAAGGAGATTGCCTCCTTTGCCAGATGCTCGTTGGCAGTCTCCTGCATATACATAAGCAAGGCAGTGGGACGGATCATTCGATTGGCATCGGTATCGTGCCATTTTACGGTATAATGCTGTGTAAATTTCATTCTTTCCTCCGTGGCGGGCGCATTTTATGTGCAAAAGGGAAAACCTCTATCGAAGTTTTCCCTGATGCACAGAATTTTCACGAATGCTTATTCGTCTTTTTTCTCTTCATCCTCAGCTTCTGCCTCGGTTGCAGCTTCTTCAACTACTTCCTCAGCCTCTGCCTCGATAGCAGCCTCCTCAGCTACTTCCTCAGCCTCTGCCTCGGTGGCAGCTTCTTCAGCTACTTCCTCAGCCTCTGCCTCGATAGCAGCCTCCTCAGCTACTTCCTCAGCCTCTGCTTCGGTTGCAACTTCTTCGGCTACTTCCTCAACTTCTGCCTCGATGGCAACATCCTCGGTTGCGTCCTCAACGGTAACCTCGATTGCATCGTCAGCCAAAACCTCCTCAACAACGTCAGCCTCTACCGTTTCTTCCTCAGACTCGACTACGGGAGCTTCCTCGGCATCCATCTCGTCCTCGACAACAGCCTCGGTCTCATCTGCAACAATGACCTCATCGATCACATCTGCCTCTGCCTGCTCCTCAACGGATTCGACGACCTCTTGGTCCTCGGCGTTTTCGATCTCGGGAAGCTCCTCATCGGGAAGCTCCTCCATAAGATCCTCTTCCTTATATCCAAAGAGCTTTGCAATGGCAAGACCTGCAGCGGCAACTGCCATACATACTGCAAAGAATGCAGAAACGATGGCGGTAATGCCCTTGAGGAACCAGTTGGGTTTGAGCTTGCCGCAAATGTACAGCGTGTACAACAGAGCAATGATCAGGATCAGCACAATGAGTCCAAGAACGATGCACAGAACGATCAGACCAACAGCACTGTCATCTGCAGTGTATTGGAGAGATGCGAAGTACAGATTCTTGTAAGCACCCTGTCTCCATTCAGCGCTCACGCCCTCGGGGAGAGCTGCCTCGGCATCAGCCTTGGAGTAGTAGTACTTTCCGTCTACCACGTAAATATCCTGATACTTCAATTCAGCAAGACCCGTATCAATGGTTTGGAGATTGATTGCAGGCTCGCTTGCGGTAAGGATCATGGAGTAGGTCAACACCAGATCTCCTGCCTCGTTGGTGGAGGAGGAAACCAGCGTCCAGCCTGCCAACGCACCGCCGTTTGCAGTAAGAGCAGTTACGTCAACGAAATAATCCTTGGGAATGGTGACGGTGTAGGTGATAGACGTGCCGTAAGGAACCTCTACCTTTTCACCGTTGATATTCCAATAGGTCAGAATCACGGGAGCGTAGGTCACGGAGATGGTGACGTCGGATGCAGGCATCACGAACTTGCCATCTGCAAAGGCAACGGATGCGCCGGTAGCATCAATGATCACTACGGTTGCACTCATGCCAACCTTTTGATTTACGGTGACCTCAACCAGATCCCCTGCCAATGCGCTACCTGCAACACTCACGTTACCGTCGGTAAAGATGGTGTATGCACGGTCGCTGTATTCGGCAGCTACGAAATCTACCGTCTGTGCAGAAAGCAGATCTGCCAGCGTGTACTCGGAGAGTGCCTTTCCGTTGGCATCCTTCCAAACGGTTACACGGTTGGTGGAAAGCTCGCTCAGAGCGCTTGCCACGTTAGATGCCAGGTATGCAAATTCAGTGTACCACTCTGCCGTGGTCTTGGTATAGGTGAGAAGTACTTTTCCGTCTTGATCCTTGAAGTTGACGGTAATGGTTGCGTCAGCCTTATCGGTGATCAGGAACAGGAACATATCCTTCTTGCAAAGGTCGTTAGCAAAGCTCTCTGCGGTCACACCGTACCAGAAGCCATTCTCACCTGCAAGCTGGGTAATGCCCGCATAGGTGGGAAGCGTGGTAAACTTGGTGTAGGATTGGGTATCGTCAAGAACACCGCCTACGTAGAAGTAGATGTAGTAGGTTCTCGTGGTTGCGTAGTGCTTGAATTCTGCGGCACCGCTGACCACGTAAACGTCGCCCTTCTCCAATTTATCTCCGCCGACGATCTCGGTGTAGAGATATTCCAGACCTGCGTTCTTTGCTTCCTCGGTCAATTCGATAGCGCCAACGGTCAGCTTGTAGCCGATCTCGTAGTAGCCGCTTTCAAAGGGAGTTGTTGCAATGGCTGCGCCAAGAGCGGGCTTCGTTCCCAAAGCATCGTCCCAGCCGTAGTCATTGGCAATACCAATGTAGTACTTGTTGACCAATGCGAACTCGGAGAAGTGAGGTGCAAGGAAGGTAATATAGCCTGCGCCGTACTTGGTGATCTCCAAAGCTGCTT
>JAFTMU010000022.1 GCA_017452215.1 Clostridia bacterium | reverse complement strand
TAAAATAAAAGATGAAGAAAAAGCTTTTATGGAGGAATATCATGAACGTTACCGAAATTTTATCTCATTGCGACCATACGCTTCTTTTGCAAAACGCAACCTGGGAGCAGATCAAGGAGATCTGCGACGACGGTATGAAGTATCAAACCGCTTCCGTCTGCATCCCCCCGTGCTACGTCAAAAAGGCAAAGGAATATGTAGGCGACCGCCTTGCCATTTGCACCGTCATCGGCTTTCCCAACGGGGATAGCACCACCGCAACCAAGTGCTTCGAGACCTCTGACGCTCTTGCCAACGGCGCCGACGAGATCGACATGGTCATTCACGTAGGCGACCTCAAGGCAGGCAACGATCAAGCGGTCCTTGATGAGATCAAGGCGATCAAGAAGATCTGCGGCACAAAGATCCTCAAGGTCATCATCGAGACCTGTCTGCTGAGCGAGGACGAAAAGCTCCGTATGTGCAAGATTGTCACCGAAGCAGGCGCCGATTACATCAAGACCTCTACGGGATTTTCCACAGGAGGCGCAACCCGTGAGGACGTTGCCCTGATGCGTGCCAACGTAGGCGCTAACGTCAAGGTCAAGGCAGCAGGAGGCATCTCCTCCTTGCAGGATGCCGAGGACTTTTTGGCGCTGGGTGCGGACCGTCTCGGTACCAGCCGCATCGTCAAGATCGCAAAGAACGTCGAAGCCACAGGCTATTGATCTTTTGAAAGGAGAATACCATGCCCGCACCAACCGCACATATTGCAGCGCAAAAAGGGGACTTTGCAAAAACGGTACTCATGCCGGGAGACCCTCTGCGCTCCGAGTTTATCGCAAAAACCTATTTAAAGAATCCTGTGCTTGTCAATGACGTCCGTGGCGTTCACGGCTATACGGGAGAGTATCAAGGCAAGCGTGTTTCCGTCATGGCATCGGGAATGGGACAGCCCTCCATCGGCATCTATTCCTATGAGCTGTTCAATTTCTTCGACGTGGAAAACATCATTCGTGTAGGCAGCTGCGGCTCCTTTGATCCCGATCTGCATCTGCACGATATCATCATCGCCATGGGTGCCTGCACCGATGGCAATTACGCAGCGCAATATCGCCTCCCGGGCACCTTCGCCCCCATTGCCGATTTCGAGCTGACCCGCCGTGCGGCAGAGGAATGCAAGCGCCTCGGTGTCAACTATAAGGTAGGAAACATCTATTCCTCCGACGTGTTCTACGAGGAATACGAATCCTGCTCCGCCTGGTCCAAGATGGGCGTGCTGGGGGTTGAGATGGAGTCGGCAGCCTTGTATTGCAACGCCGCAAGAGCAGGCAAGCATGCCCTCTGCATCTGCACCGTCAGCGATTCCTTCGTTCATCCGAACGAAAAGGCAACCGTAGAGGAGCGTCAGACCTCGTTTACGAAGATGATGGAAGTTGCCCTTGCATTGGCGTAAGAAAGGGAACCACTATGCCAAAAAGAGTTTTTTTGATCGTTTTGGATAGCATGGGCATTGGAGAGATGCCGGATGCGTGCGATTGGAACGACGAGGGGAGCAATACCCTGGGCGCCATTCGCACTCACGAGAATTTCTCCTGTCCCAATTTTGAAAAATTAGGACTTTTTGATATCGATGGTGTCATGGGCGGTAGCGGAAACGCACTTGCCGCCCACGCCCGTATGCGGGAAGCCTCCCGTGGCAAGGATACCACCATCGGACATTGGGAGATCGCAGGCATCGTCTCGCCAAAGCCTTTGCCTACCTACCCAAACGGCTTTCCCAAGGAAGTGATCCAAGCCTTTGAAGAGCGCACGGGTCGAGGGACTCTGTGCAACCTGCCGTACTCGGGCACCGAGGTCATCAAGGAGTACGGCGAGGAGCATTGCCGCACGGGCAAGCTGATCGT
>JAFTMU010000211.1 GCA_017452215.1 Clostridia bacterium | reverse complement strand
GACGGTTTGACGCCCGCTACCGATTACGTTTTACGAGTGGTACTGCGATATGATGCTCCTGACGGAAGCGGAGAGAAGGAGATCTGTATCCGGGAGCAACCATTCCGCACACAAACGGTTTTGTTTTTGGTAGAGCCTACCGTTTCCCAAACCGATTTTGGCTTCCGTCTGCAGCCGCATGAGGATGCGGAGGCTGCAAACGTAACCGCTGTTGCCCTGTACCAAGGGGATCGGAAGCTGCGGGATCTGTCTCCCTCTGCTGTACGGGTGGAAAATCTGCTTTCCCATGCATCCTACCGTCTTTTGGTGACGTACCGCTTGGACGGCGAAGAATATGAGCTTGTTTACGATTTTACCACAAAGAGCAAACAAACACCGAGCTATACCCTGGACGTCAGCAATGTGACGCAAACCGGAGTGGCTTATCAAGTGAATGAGACCGATACGGATCAAGTTGGAAGACTGGTTGCGGTGGAGCTGTTGGAGGCGGGCGGAAGCTCTTTGCATACGCTCCAAACGGCAAACGGAAGCTTCTCTTCTTTGCAGTCTGCCAGCCAATACGTTTTGCGTGCGACCTATCGCTATGATCTGAACGATGGCATGGGTGAGCAAGAGGGCATCGTGGAGAAACGCTTTATCACTCCCGCCAAGGAGGTGACCGTGACCGACATTGAGGTGATGGACGGCAAAACCACTTTGAATATTGGCGAGAGTGTACGGCTGTCCTTTTCTGTGACCAATCCCGATAACGTCGTCCTTCGGGCCATTGTGGTCAATGGAGTCAGCGTTTCCGTCAATTATTTCGGTGCCAATCTTTATGTGGGAGAATATGAGCCGTCCAATGGAGGAGAAGTGAAGCTGAAAGCAGAGGGTGTGGAGTATACTTTGTTTGGCAGTGCATGGACTCAGCCTATTCAGTACACGGACAGCGAAAGCCTGACGGTTCTCGGCCAAGTGACGTTGGTGAGCATTGCCTTGCCCGGAGGAAAGACCGAATTTGCCTTGGGCATTACCATTCAGGCTACCGTTACCTTCAGCGGTTCCAAAGGCTATGACGTGCAGTCGATCCGATTGAACTACAGCGACTATCCCTTGACCAAGGTGAGCGACACAGTCTATACCGTCACGCTTCCTTCTACCTCCCATTCCAACTGGACGGACTCCTACCACGTTTTGGAACCGCAAAGCGTGTCCCTGTCCGTGGGAGGCGAAAGCGTCACGCAGACGATTACCGGAGCTTCGGTTACGTATTGCATTCCCTTGGGAGACCGTGTGACGTGGATCGACATTTCCACGCCCGAGCAATTGCAGAGCATGGTGAGAGGAGAGCCGCATCGGTGGAATTGCTACCGTTTGGTCAACCATATCGACATGACGGGGTTGGATTGGACTCCTGTTGCGATTGACTGCATGACGCTGGACGGAAACGGATTTGAGATCCGCAATCTTCATTACACCGAAACCGTAACGAATTCAAATTTGTACGGTGCGGGCAAGGGGTTGTTCTACGTCAGTGATTACGGAAGGGTTCAAAATTTGACCTTGAAGAATTGCTCCTATCGTGTGTTCCACACGGGAGATTCTGTTGATTTCATTGGGTTCTTCGGGGATGAAACTTCCACGGAAATGCTCAACTGTCATTTGATCGATTGTCAGCTGATTTATGCACATTCCGAACATTTAGTGCCCCGTGAGATTCATATTTTTGGTCCGAGTCCTTCGGTTGCGTGTACCTTTTCCGGAGAGGTGTGGATCAACGGTGAAAAGCAGACCGATATTCCAATCTAATATGGGTGATTCGATCCCACAAAAAACGGTGCAGAG
>JAFTMU010000210.1 GCA_017452215.1 Clostridia bacterium | reverse complement strand
GATCGTGATCTACCGTTTGCAAAAGCAAAATGCGTACTAAAAGAGCGGAAAAGAGCAACACGGCGAAGCCAAGCAAAAATGCCGCCCGCCCGACGACCTTCGGGTGAAGGGTGCCGTTGCTCTTTGTACCGTTATGTAAGCTTTTTTCCTCCATGATAGACTCCTTTCTCTGTAATACGCCCGACGAGCGAAACAGAAGCAAACGCAAAGCATGAAGAAAAATCTGTTTTCGATTGCCGACCTTTTGCCTTGGCGTCGGTAAGAGAACAAGCCGTCTTGTCTCTTCCGTTTATTCTATGCGCAAAGGCTCTGTCTTATGACATAGATAGGTCTTATTTGATACCGATCGCACTGAGCAGTGCCGCAAGTCCGACCGAATCCTGCCTTTCTTCCTCAAAGACCTCAATAGAATCCTCTTTGCCAAGAGAAAGATAATCCATTTGCAAATATTCCTCGCTCACCATTCCAAACTCCTCAACAGCAACGTCACGAATCTGCAAAAGATCGTTCTTCACGCTCAATTTGCTTTGCAGATCCAAAACCTCATAGGCTGCATTGGATGCCTGCTTGGTCAGATCGTTCACCTGATTCTCTCCCTGATTGATCAGCACGGAGCTGGCAACGATCAGCATCAAGGACATGGCAAGAGCCAAAATTGCCGCAAACGCAGACACAGGAAAACGCTTTGTATTCCTTTGGGTATCCACAGGCTCAAAATTGAACCATCCGGGAGCGCCCAAGCGGATCCGTTCCACCGTTTGCTTCGGCAATTTCTTGATGGTTTTCGGAAGAGCCGCAACCCGTTCCATAGGTGTCACGGTTCTTTCGCTTTTTACCACTGCGCAAATTTCTTTTTCTCCCTCTCCCGCAAGCACCTCTTCATCGCTGGGGTTGACAAGAGAAAAATCCGTGTTCCTCGTGCGCCTTGCACGGGTCTCGTTAATATAGGAAAGAAGATCCTCTCCTGACATAGCATCCTTCCCTCTGCACACAACGCCTCTGACGTAGCCCTCACTCATGGAGGAAAGGCGGTAGGCATCGGGGGCTTCGCTCTTAGTTTTTTCTTCCCTTTTTATTTGCTCCTGCACGTCGGATCGCACGGCTCTCACCAAGCCTCTGGACGAAAACCGTGCCGCAATGGCAGGCACCTGCCCCGAGACGTCAACGGACACGGCGGCATTATTCAATTTGCTGACAAGTCCGAGCTCGATGGGTTTCATCCTGCGTTCCTTTCCTTATTATAGTTTTTCCGCCACTCTGAGCTTTGCGCTCCGTGAACGGGGATTGCCTTCTAACTCCTCGGGCGAGGGCAATATCGGTTTCTTTGTGATAATTTTGATCTTGGGACGATTACCGCATACGCAAACGGGAAAATCCTTGGGACAGGTACAACCTCCCGTTAAGGAAGTGTAGGTTTGCTTGACGATCCGATCCTCCAAGGAATGGAAGGTAATAATGGCAATGCGACCGCCCGGAGACAACAGAGACACGGCGGACTTGATCGCAGGAGCGATCACATCCAATTCTGCGTTCACCTCAATGCGAAGCGCCTGAAAGGAACGCTTTGCAGGATGGTGTCCGCCTTCTCTGGCTTGTGCCGGAATCGATCTTTTGATGATCTCGACCAGTTCCCCGGTGGTCTCGATCGGTGCCGATTCTCTGGCACGGACAATATTCGATGCTATGCGGGAAGAAAAGCGTTCTTCCCCGTATTCGTAAAGGATTCGCCGCAGCGCATCCTCGGAGTATTCATTGACAATTTGTTTCGCCGTCAAAGGATTCTGCGCATTCATACGCATATCCAAGGGCGCATCCGCTTGATAGGAAAATCCTCTCTCGGCAGTGTCCAATTGATAAGAGGAAACGCCAAGATCAAGCAAAAGTCCGTCAATCTGCGTGATATTTCGTTCACGGCAGACCCCTGCAAGATTGCAAAAATTGGTATGCACCACCTCGGCTCGCTCACCAAAGACCGATAAGCGCTCCCGTGCAACACGTACCGCCGTCTCGTCCTGATCAAGCGCCAACAGCTTCCCATCGGGACCGAGATGCGAAGCGATTACCGAGCTATGCCCGGCTCCCCCCGCAGTTCCGTCCACGTACACACCGTCGGGACGAATCGAGAGGGCTTCGATGCATTCATCCAAAAGAACCGAACGGTGCGAAAACTCAATTTGTTCCTTCATCTTCCCTCTCCTGTATCAAAGACCGAGCTCCTCCAATTCGGAGATCATCTCGTCGATGTCAACCTCATTCTTCATTTGATCGTAAGCGCTCTCTGCCCAGATCTCGGCATATCCGCCGCATCCCACCACGACCACGTTCTTTTCGATCTCGGAGTATTCCACCAGCTCCTGGGGAAGAACGATACGGCCCTGGGAATCGGGCGTTGCTTGAACCATAGAGGCATGAAGAAAGCGCATGATCTTTTCGGAAAGCTTTCTCTTTTGCTCCTTGAGAGGAGCGATGTAGTTTTCCCAACCCGAAAGAGAGTAGACCTTGAGGCACTTTTCCCGAATGTCCTTCGCCACCACAAAGCTCTGCCCCAGCTCCTCACGAAGCTTGGAGGGAATGAATATTCTGTTTTTCGCATCCAATCCGTGGCGATATTCTCCACCCAGCATCTGTGCTTCTCCTCTCCTCGGTTTTATTTCAGTTTTGCTCCACTTTGCAACATTTTGCTCCACTTTGCACCACTGTGATTATATTATAAACTATTTTTTCAGATTCCGCAAGGGGTTTTTGAAAATTTTTTCTAATTTTTTTCGATTTTTTTCAACTTTTTTTGATACTTTGCAAGAAAATCGACACTCGCCCACACACCTCCCCTTTCCTCCTTAAAATCGGCAAAGGGAAAGCGGAAAAACCGTCAATTTTCTTTCGAAGAAGTTTGGAAAAAAACTTGACGGCTTTTCTAAAATATGTTATACTAATTATGTATGTAAATTCAGCAAGTATTATTGGAAGAGAGGACATTGAACACATGGAACAAATGCAAAACGGGCTCTTTGAGGAGCTGTACGAATTGCGCAAAAAGATCAGAGAAAGAGAAAAAAGCAGAACCGGTCGCTCTCCCGTGGTATGCTCCGACGATTCCCTTCGTGAGATCGTCCGCCTCATGCCCCGCAAGGAGTCGGATTTTTACAGCATTCCCGGCGTCGGTCCCGCTTTCGTTGAAAATTTTGCAGGAGAATTTTTGGCAGTGCTGGGCAGTGCTGCGGCAACGGGTACAGGCTCTCACTCCGACGTGGAGGGGACGCTGCGTGAGCTTTCCAAAAAGCTCATCAACATCAACAAGAGCAACCGTATCCTCTTTCTCCCCAAGCTTTCTTCCAAATATGCGGTAGATCTGTTTGATGCCTCGGGTCGCTACAACCCCTTGGACATTTTGTTCAAGGCAACCGAGCCCGTCACCATTGCCGATGCCGCCGATCAGGATCTGCCCCGCACCGATCCTGCAAGAGAGCGCTATAAGAATTTGGTCGGTCTGATCCGTGAAACGGTGAAGGACATGCGTGACAAGGGACAAAACGACCTGTATATCGGCTATCCCTTCGTGCAGGGAAATCTGGTAAACGGAGAGTTTGGGATCCGTGCCCCCCTGTGCCTCTTCCCCGTCACCCTGGATCGCTCCACGGCAAGCGTCACCGTGGCACCCGATCCCACCCGTGACATTCTCTATAACGCCACCCTGATCTTAGCGCACAACAAATTCAACAGCATCACCACGCCTCTGCCCGATTGCGCATTGGACGAGGCAAACCCCGACACCTTCCTGCAAGGGTTGTTGGATTTTTACGCCGCAAACGGTATCCGCATCGAATACGACAGCGACGAATTGAAGAAGTTCAAGGAATATCCGGGAGATTCCTTCCCCCATTACACCAGAGGAACCTTGAAGCTGGTGCATAATATCGTCATCGGTAAGTTCCCCGCCTACTCCAATTCCATTCAAAGGGACTTTGACGAGATCCTCGACAAGGGACTTGTGAACCGTCTGGTCTCGGATCTGGTCTCGGACTACGGCTCCATCGATTTTTACTCCGACCATACCGACACCGAGCTGGAGCTCAATCACCCGGGCAACAAGCTGACCATTCCCGAGAATTCCTTGGTTTATATCAACGCACTCAACAGCGCCCAAGAGGCGGTTCTGAACGCACTGAACACCAAGGACGAGCTGGTGGTAGAGGGCCCTCCCGGCACGGGTAAATCGCAACCCATCACCAGCCTGATCACACAGTTCATCGATCAGGGAAAAACGGTTTTGATGGTCTCCGAGAAAAAGACCGCTCTC
>JAFTMU010000209.1 GCA_017452215.1 Clostridia bacterium | reverse complement strand
TACCGAAATATCCCGTATTCCTCCCATGGCCATGTTCAATGTTCTGGGAATGGGGGTAGCCGTCAGCGTCAGCACGTCGATGTTTCCTGCCATCTGCTTGAGCTTTTCCTTTTGAGAAACGCCAAAGCGCTGTTCCTCATCCACCACCAAGAGACCAAGATCCTTAAATTCGATATCCTTGGAGATCAGACGGTGTGTTCCCACAATGATATCGGTGTCTCCCCGTTTCAATCTCCGCAAGGACAAGGCCTGCTGCTTGGGGGTCCGAAAGCGGGAAATCATATCCACATTGACAGAAAAGGCTCTCATCCGTCTGGAAAGTGTTTGATAGTGCTGCAAAGCCAACAGCGTAGTGGGGACTAAAATTGCCACCTGTTTTCCGTCCAGCACCGCTTTATAGGCGGCTCGCATGGCCACCTCGGTCTTACCAAAGCCCACGTCACCGCACAAAAGACGATCCATTGGTGTCGGTTTCATCATGTCTTCTTTGATATCCTCGATGGCTGCCAGTTGTCCTTCTGTCTCTTCATATTCAAAGGCGGCCTCGAAATCCGCTTGCAGATCGTCATCCGCACTAAAGGCAAAGCCCGGTCGACGGGAACGCTCTGCATACAGCCTGATCAGATCCTTGGCGATATCCTTGACGGCGGCCTTGGCTCTTGCCTTTGCCCGTCCCCACTCGCCGCCACCGAACCGTGACAGCTTGACCAAACCGTCATCCGAATGGGCGCCGATGTAGCGAGATACCATATCCAGCTTTTCCACCGGCAAAAACAAGCGGTCACTGCCGGCATAGCGGATATTGATATAATCTCGACTAACACCGTCGATGGTCAAATTTTCAATTCCCATATACTGCCCGATCCCGTGGATCTCGTGAACGACGTAATCTCCGACCTCCAGGTCATTATAGGACAGGATGGTTTCGGTGCCTTTGCGCTTTTTCTTCTTGTGCTTCAGTTTGCCCGATGCGGTCAAAAGCCCGTCTCTTTGTTCGGGAGCGGTAGAAAGAACGGCAATCCGGGGCGTGGTCATTTCATAGCCTCGGATGGTCTCCTTCCATTGGATCAGCGCCGTCTGCTTGGGCAGTGCCGCAAGCTCGGAGATCTCATCGGAGGCCAACACGGAACGCAAGCCTCGTGCGGTCAGCAATTCATATAAGTTCTTGGCCGCCGCTTTGGATTCTGCCGTCAAGATCACACGGTATCCGCCACGATGATAAGATTCCAGATCCTCACACAAAAGCTCTAAATTTTCGCAGTAGGAAACCATGTGCTTGGTGCGGAACGTAAACAGACCGCCCATCTTTTTGCCGGACATTCCTTGTCCAAGCGAATCCAAATGGACCACCACGGAGTCTGCCAGAAACAGATCAAAATGAGAGGCAGGCTTGGCATAATCGGTATATTTCGGTGCGATGGTGCCTCCCTCCAACAGCTCCTCCACCAATTGTTGCAGATGCCACTCGGAAGCTTTGATGCGGTCATAGGTAGCGGAAGTCCCCCGTAACAAAACGGTGCTCTTCTCTCCCAAATAATCCAATAGGCAGGTACGCTCGGGGTAAATGAGCGTAACGTATTTGTCGATAAAGTTGATCTCTGCTCCGCTTTCCACAGTAGCGATCTCCGAGATCAGCTCCTCTTGGGCACGCTCGTCACGACTC
>JAFTMU010000208.1 GCA_017452215.1 Clostridia bacterium | reverse complement strand
ATATTTGGACTTTGTAGACGCCTTCCCGATGAACGCTGCAGTAAAGATACTAAAATACAAGATGAGTGAAGCAGCCGTGGAAAAGCTGGGGCTGAAAAAGGGTGAATGAGATGATAAACGAAACCTTCCAAGTAATCGATGCCCATTGTCATATTTATCCCGAAAAGATCGTTGACCGAGCCGTTGCCGGGACCGATCAATTTTACGGTACCCGTGCAGCTTGCAGAGGAACAGCAGGGGAATTGATCGAGATCGGAAAGAAAACGGGAATCGACCACTTTGTGGTCCAATCCGTTGCTACCGCACCCAAGCAGGTTACCAGCATCAACGAGTTTCTCGCAGCCGAGGTGGCAGAGCACCCCGAGGTTCTTACAGGACTTGGCACGGTGCATCCCGACAGTGCCGATCAGGAGGGGGATATCCGACGCATCAAGGCGCTGGGGCTCAAGGGCATCAAGATCCACCCGGACATTCAAAAGTTCAAAATCGACGATTACCGCTTTTTAAAGGTTTATGAGCTTTGCGAGGAGGAGGGACTCCCGATACTGATGCACACGGGAGATTACCGATACGATTACTCCAATCCCAACCGCCTTTTGCCCATTTTAAAGATCTTCACAGGACTGACCGTCATCGGCGCTCACTTTGGAGGCTGGTCGGTCTGGGAGGAGGCTACACGGGAGCTGGCAGGAATGCCGAATTTGTACGTGGATTGCTCCTCCACCTTCCAATTCATGAAGGATCTGTCACCAATCCCCGACATGATCGCCGCCTACGGAGCGGATCGTGTCCTGTTCGGCAGTGATTTTCCCATGTGGTCACCAGAGAGGGAATTGGAGCTCTTTATGCAGCTTCCTCTTTCCGACGCCGACCGCCGACTGATCTTTTCCGAAAACGCAAAAAAGGTGTTTTTGATCAAGTAAAAACTAGAGTAAAGCGCAAGCCCGCCGAAGCATCGGCGGGCTTGATTACTATGCAATCTTAATACAAATTTTTACTCGGCAGGCTCTACCTCGGCAATGTACAAAATGATATTTCTATCGTTATCATATTCATTTTTAATGTACTTTATCTTCAAATATTGTCCGTTTTGCGTGATGACACCGCCGTGAGAAGCTGTCGTATTGTATCCGTTCATTATCTCATAATCCGTATATTCGAAATAAATTCCCGATATTTCAAAATGCTCAACGTCGTGTCCTTCGTTCGGCATAGGATGAAAATTTTGAACGTAGCCTTCAACACTGTATACAGAGTCATTCTCCAGCGCATTTCGATATTCAAAGTGTTCAGTTAACATTCCCAAGGTAGAAATCAGAAACAAAAGCATTCCTATGATTCCTCCAATGAACCCTAGAATTTTGGAAAATGCGGTGGCAAAGCCACGTATATCATCACGATGTTTTTGCGCTCTCATATTCAAAAAAGTCAGAGTGAAAAAGCCGCTACCAACAGCTAGTGGGATTAAATTTTGTAAATACTCTAACCATTCGAAGTGATACTGATACAGAACTGTTTCCATGATTTTAATTCCCTTGTATTGTTTTTGCTCATTATATCACAAAAAGCTAAAAAACGCAATCCTTTTATAATAAAACAGTATGGGGTACTCGCCTTTGGCGAGGATACCCACTCCCTACGCCTGACAAACGAGTTTGTCGATCTTCGGGAGGGGTATGCGAACCCAATTTTGCTTCGCAAAGGTGTGTTCTTTTCACCAACCCCACAAAAGCAAAAACGGAACGCCAAGCGGCGTTCCGTTTTTGCTTT
>JAFTMU010000207.1 GCA_017452215.1 Clostridia bacterium | reverse complement strand
TTTACGGACGGATGGAAGCGCAAGCCGCCCTTGTAAGGACCGATAGCGCTGTTGAACTGCACACGGAAGCCACGGTTGACCTGCACGTTGCCCTGATCGTCCACCCACGGAACACGGAACTTGATGATTCTTTCGGGCTCAACGATCATATCGATAATACCCTTTTCGATGTAGATGGGGTTCTTTTCCACAACGGGCTCCAAGGATTCCAATACCTCACTGACCGTCTGGTGGAATTCAGCCTCGCCGGGATTGCGCTTGATCACGTCGGCAAGTACCTTTTTCAAATATTCGTTTTTGATGCTCATAAGATGCCTCCTAAAATCAGAGCGTTTTGCAAGAGAACACGCACGCAAGCTTCATTTTAAAGATGATTTTCGCCGTTTTTCGCCATTTTGCTCTGTGAATGAAAATATTATACTATAAAATATGCAGGATGTCAATTATTTTTTTGCAAAAAAATTCACTTTAGTAAATTTTACGTTCTAAAATTCTCCCAAACCGTCCGTCGCCTTTTGTTCGTTTTTTACAAAAGAAGGCTTCAAGCCTCACCGACGCTTCCTTTTCTTTAAAAGAGACGCATCAATGGCTGCGGCGGCACGCTTTCCCTCGCCCATGGCAAGGATCACGGTAGCGGCGCCCGTAACGGCGTCTCCGCCCGCATAAACCCCCTCCATCGAGGTCTTTCCCGTTTCCTCGCTGACAACGATGCCGCCCCGACGGTTGACCTCCAAGCCGGGGGTCGTCGCCTTGATCAGAGGATTGGGAGAGGTACCGATCGCCATGATCACGCATTCGCAATCCAACAAAAACTCCGAGCCCTCGATCTCCACAGGGGAGCGTCTGCCCGTGGCGTCGGGCGCTCCCAGCTCCATTTGAACGCAACGCATTCCCCGAACAAAGCCGTTCTCGTCCCCTACAATCTCCACGGGGTTATTGAGCAGTCGGAATTGAATGCCCTCCTCCATGGCGTGCTCTACCTCCTCCCGTCTTGCGGGAAGCTCCTCTAAGGAGCGTCGATAGACGATCGAGACCTCCTCGGCACCAAGGCGAAGAGCACTGCGTGCGGCGTCCATCGCCACGTTTCCGCCGCCTACAACGGCAACCCGCCGAGCCTTCTGTATCGGCGTGGTGCTGTCCGCACGGTATGCTTTCATCAAGTTGACACGGGTCAAAAATTCGTTGGCAGAGTACACTCCCTTGAGATTTTCTCCGGGAATATCCATAAACCGAGGAAGCCCTGCGCCCGAGGCAATAAACACCGCCTCAAAGCCTTCTTCCTCCATCAATTCCTCTACCGAAAGGGTCTTGCCCACTACGGTGTTCAATTCGATCTTGACCCCCAGCTCCTTCAAGCCCTCGATCTCTCTTGCCACAATGGATTTGGGCAAGCGGAATTCGGGAATCCCGTACACCAATACGCCTCCCGCACGGTGGAGCGCCTCAAATACCGTCACTCCGTACCCCTTCTTGGCAAGCTCTCCTGCGCAGGTCAAGCCCGCAGGACCCGAGCCGATTACCGCTACACGGTGCCCGTTGGAGGCAGGACGTGCGCAAGACTTGGCAACCTCTGCATTGTGACGGTCTGCCACAAAGCGCTCCAAGCGCCCGATAGCCACAGCCTCGCCGTTTTTACTGCGAATGCATTTCCCCTCACACTGATTCTCTTGGGGACAAACTCTGCCGCACACGGCAGGCAATGCGCTGCTCTCGGTAATGATCCGATAGGCGCTTTCATGCTCGCCTACCTTGATTTTTTGAATAAAATTGGGAATATCGATCCCCACAGGACAGCCGCTGACACACAGCGGCGTTTTGCAGCCAAGGCAGCGATCTGCCTCCAATACTGCCATCTCCTCGGTGTACCCACGGGCAACCTCCTCAAAGTTGTGAATACGCACCTTTGGGTCCTGCACAGGCATAGGGGTTTTCTGTTTGGATAAATTGGGCATGTCAGTCCGCCTCCTTTGCAAAGAGGTTACAGGTCTCCTCATAGGCGTGCCTTTCAAATTCACGGTACATGGAGGAGCGGGCAATCGCCTCGTCGAAATCAATGAGATGACCGTCAAATTCGGGACCGTCCATGCAGGCAAATACGGTTTTTCCGCCCACACGCAGCCGACAGCCGCCGCACATTCCCGTGCCGTCGATCATGATCGGGTTCATGGATGCCACGGTCTTGATCCCAAGCTCCCGTGTCAGCTTGCAAACGAATTTCATCATAGGGAGAGGTCCGAAGGTCAGCACCTTGTCATAGACTTCGCCGCTCTCTGCCAATTTTCGCAAGGCATCGGTCACAAGTCCCTTTTCCCCCCACGAGCCGTCATCGGATACTCGGATCAGCCTTGTGGAAGCCGCCTCCAGCTCCTCCTCTAAGATCACCAGCTCCCGATTGCGGAAGCCTGCGATCAGGTGCACCTCACTCCCCGCCGACAAAAAAGCCTTTGCCACGGGATACGCAATGGCGCAGCCAACACCGCCGCCGATCACGGCAACCTTTTTCCCACTCTGCACGTCGGTGGCTTTGCCGAGGGGGCCCACAAAATCCTGCAAGCACTCGCCCTCTTCCAAAAGATCCAACCGCTTGGTGGTAGCGCCTACCACCTGAAAGATCACGCTTACACTGCCTCCCTGTGCATCATACTCCGCAACCGTCAGGGGGATGCGCTCGCCTTCCTCGTCCACTCGCAAAATGACGAACTGTCCCGCCCGTGCCTTTTTTGCCACCAAGGGCGCATAGATGCGCATCAGGGTGACCGTGGGGTTCAAGCGTCTTTTTTCCAAGATCCGATACATACAAATCCTCTCTGCCACAAAAAGCCCCTTGGCTTCCGTGGCGATCCTCAATAAAAATATTCTCTGAAAATTCTACCAAAGGGAGAAATACCTCTTGCCAAAATCCCTTTGTCGGTGTATAATAACTTATAGATACGCATCATTATACTACATTTTCGTAAAAAAAACAATAGCTTGATAAGGATTTTTTGATTCTTATCGGAAAGGGCGACGCAAAATTATGGAAACCGAATTTCAAAACGCAACAGGCAAAGGCATGGGTGAGGTGAGACGGGATATCACCGATTTTCTCTCCACTCCCTATATCATTCACAAGACAAAACAGATCGACCTTTGCACTCTCGTTGAGGATCTCAATATGCATGAGCAATTCTCCTTTGCCCTTTTGAGCGAGGCAGAGGCGCAGAATTGGTCCTTGGAGGATGCGGAAAGCTTTTACCGCCACACCTGCGCCAGCGTCATCTCTCCCACCGTCATCGAATCCATGATCGCCGCATTCCGCAATCGGGAAAGCGAGGAATACCTCTCTTACGCCAAGCGCTACGGCAATCGCTTCACCGCTCTCGACGGCTCTTATTGGTCTACCGTCCTGGCGCTTGGCATCGATGCCGAGGACATTGCAAGCGTGCTCCGATATCTGCGACTCTTTACCGTTTGCCTAATGGAATTTGCCTATATGGAGGATCGCAACCCCGAAGCAACCTACACCTGGTGCTATTACGAATCCTTCCGTCAGATGCTGGATGAGTTGACCAAGGAGCCCGATCCCGAGCCGCTCCCCTTAAAGGTGCGTGCTCTGGGCGGCACCGCAGGAAAAAGAGAGAAGGATTCTTATATGCTCTCCTTGGGCGTGGATATTGAAAATCCCAATGAAGACCGCATGGCAAGAGGCGTGCAGATCGACATCACCCTCAAGGACCGTGACGGCAATATCATCACCGTCATCGGGGACAAGCTGGAATCTCTCGACCCCGGCGTGGTCTATCACTACGGCGTCACCCGCAGGATCCGAGGAGCAGGCGTTGCAAGCATTGCCGCCGTGGCAAAGGCAGCCTCCCATTTGAAGCTTCCCCACCCCATCATGAAGCATGTCACCCTGTCGGAGCTGCGCCTGAGAGCGCTCCCCGACGGAATGCAGCTCTCGGGAACGCTGACAGGCGAATACGATACCCCTCTGCGCTCCATCTCTCTGCATTATCAGCTGCTCAGCGGCGAAAACAAGATCCTGGGCGGCGGCAACGAGTGGATCCTCAACGGCTTGGAGCCCGCTTCTCCCCGTTCGGTGATCAGTAAGCTGGGTGTTCCCGTCAAGGACGTAAAAAAGGTCGTCTATTCCATCGATTTCGACGCCATGGAGCTGGTCAAGGAGTGAGAAAATGAACAACGTACTGAGAAAAGAGGCAGAGCAGATCTGGACCGCCGCCATACAGGCATGCCTGCCAGACGAGGCGGTCTGTACCGCCCTGGAGCGGCTTCCCGAGGTCAAAGGGCGCATCTACCTGGTCGCCATCGGAAAGGCAGGTTGGAAAATGGCAGATACAGCCTGCCGTCTTTTGGGTGACCGCTTGTTTTCGGGCATCGTGATCACGAAATACGACCACGCCAAGGGCGAATTGCCAAGAATCAAGACCTATGAAGCGGGACACCCCGTCCCCGATCAAAACACCCTCACCGCCACCGAACAGGTCCTGTCCATGACAAAGGATCTCACCGCCGACG
Organism: Clostridia bacterium; assembly: GCA_017452215.1. Classification (GTDB taxonomy): domain Bacteria; phylum Bacillota; class Clostridia; order Oscillospirales; family CAG-272; genus UMGS1865. The sequence continues at coordinate 7,300 of JAFTMU010000207.1, read as the reverse complement.
ATCTCGTCCTCTTTTTGGTATCGGGCGGCGGCTCCGCTCTCTTTGAGAGTGTGGATTGCACCCCCGAGGATCTGCAACGCCTTACCAAGGCATGCCTTGCCTCGGGCGCCTCCATCGATGAGATCAACATCGTCCGCAAGCATCTTTCCCGTGTCAAGGGCGGAAAATTTGCCCTGCACTGCGCCCCTGCCAAGGTATTCACCGTCCTTCTCTCAGACGTTTTGGGCGACCGCCCCGATACCATCGCATCCGGTCCCTCGGTTCCCGATCTTTCCACAGTTGAGCAAGCGCTTTCCATTGTCCAAAAATACGGCCTTCCCCTGAGCGAGCAAATGCGCTCCGCTCTTTCCGAGGAAACCCCAAAGGAGCTCTCCAACGCCTCTTATTTCATCGGGGGCAGTGTGCGGGAGCTTTGCCGCCACGCAGCAAAAGCAGCGGAAACGCTGGGATACCGCCCCGTTCTCCTGACCGATCATCTCACCTGTGAAGCAAGAGAGGCAGGCGCTTTTCTCGCTTCCATCGCAAGAACCCATCAGGACGCCCCGAGTTCCTTGGCATTCATCGCAGGCGGCGAAACTGTGGTCCATCTTCGTGGCAAAGGCTTGGGCGGCAGAAATCAGGAGCTTGCGCTGGCAGCCGCCTCGGATTTGGAGGGTCTGAAAGACACGGCGATCTTTTCCGTAGGCTCGGACGGCACCGACGGTCCTACCGACGCCGCAGGGGGATACGTAGACGAAACCACCGCTCCTCACCTTCGTTCACAAGGAGTACAGATCCCCGACGTGCTTGCCAACAACGACGCATATCATGCCCTTGCAAAATGCGACAGCTTGATCTTCACCGGTGCCACCGGAACCAACGTCAACGACGTTGCCGTGCTTCTCATCAAGCGCTGAATCTCCAAAATTTCACAAATTCAACACAATCAATGCACGGGACTTCACACCGTGCTTTGATTTTTTTCAAAAAGCCCTTTACAAAATGTTAATTTTATGTTATACTGTTGTTGTATGACGTCTTGCGACACATTCCTTGGAATTTTGTCGTCAGGACCGGACGCCTCCCCGCTTCACATTTCAACGTTGTCAAAATAAATGAAACGAGGTTTTTATGGATAAGATTTTCGATTTTTTGTCAATTAAGATTTTCGACGTTTCCACGTTCAAAAACACCGACGTAACGAACTATCTTTCAATCATCAACACAATCTTCACCGTCATCGGTATCATTATGGGTGCCTTGACGTTGCATTTCATCATCTTTGGAATTGTCGGTGTCTTTAAGAGAAAGACCTTCCCCAAGTCAGAGAAAAAGCTCCGCTACGGCATCATCATTCCCGCCCGCAACGAGGAAAGCGTGGTGGCAGGATTGATCGAAAGCGTGCGTAAATGCGATTACCCGCAGGATAAATTGGATGTGTTCGTCATCGCACACAACTGCACCGATAAGACCGCCGAGGTGGCACGGGCAACAGGTGGCGCTTACGTATATGAGTACAACAATCCCGAGGAATGCACCATGGGATATGCCTTCCGCCACCTGTTCGAGCGCATCGAGGAGGATTACGGCATTTCCAATTACGACGGCTTCTTCCTCTTTAACGCAGATAATATCCTCGATAAGCAATTCTTTGAAAAAATGAATGACGCCTTCATCGCTTGCGATCAAAAATGCGTCATTACCTCCTTCCGCAACTCCAAGAATTTCGGCCACAACATCATGTCCGCAATGTACGGCTTGTATTTTGCATACGGTTGCCGCTTTGAGGCAAGAGGCCGTGCAGTTTTGGGTTGCTCCACCCGTGTACAGGGTACGGGATACGTGGTCAGCTCCGAGGTCGTGAAAAACGGTTGGCAGTACGTAACGCTGACCGAGGACTGGGAGTTCACCGCCGACCAGATCATTCAAGGCAACAAGATCATCTACTGTGACGAGGCAATGTTCTACGATGAGCAGCCCACCGACCTGCACATCATGTGGCGTCAGCGGGTACGCTGGGCAAAGGGACACCTTCTGGTTTGCGTTTCCCGATTGAAGGATCTTCTCAAATCCCTCTTCACCTCCAAGAAAAAGGGCGGCGGAAAGCACAAATTCTCCCTCTTTGATATTTCCGTCAACATTCTGCCCGTTTGCGTCATCAGTACCTTCACGCTGGTGCTCCGCTACATCCTTTATGCCTTTGCTCCTCTCTTTGGAGCGCCCTGGTACGAATTGCTCCTGACGATCCTTCGTGAGATCCTTCCGGGCGTTGCCTTCTCCTACCTGCTCCTGGTGGCAGCCTCCTGCATTCTGTTCTTTGCCGAGCGCAAGAGATTCCCGAAGATGTCCTTCAAGGTCAAGCTGGGCTCCACCCTGCTCTGGCCCGTGTTCCTGTTCGTCTCCTTCCCTGCCGAGATCTATGCGCTCTTCAAGAAAAACGTTGGATGGAAGCCCATTCCCCACTCCGACACCACCGACTTCAACGAGGTAAACAAGGAGAGCGAAACAGACTGCCAAGAGGAAAATATTCAAGCAAAATAAAAAATACATAGAAAAAGATCTGCGAATGCTTGATTCGCAGATCTTTTTCTATGTCCGATTCAAATCGTCAAAGGTCGTGGTATCCTTGTGCGGAATGGTCTTCCATTTCAAGTTTTTGGAAAACAGCGCTGCAATGATACAAAAAATATTGATGCCCGTAAACAATGGATACCCGAGAACCGACAGGATCTTTGTGCCGATACGCACCCCCTTGATCCGTTCTCTCTCCAAAAAATAGATCGCCGCCGTCATCAGCATGGTTCCAAGATAGACACCGACAAAGGAAACCGCTGTGTTTTTCAAAGCTCCAAGAAACGCCCCCATCCCATCAACGCCAAAGAGCGGCGCCAGAAGATATAACACCAGCTGCAACACTCCGATAGCGGTGGTCAACAACACTGCGGGAAAGATGTTGGAAAGCATGTCGTATGCCGACCCCTTGCATCGGCTACCGCCCTGCTTTTTCGGCGTGAACAATGCACGCAAAAGCGCTTTGGCACGGGTGGTAAAAACGATCAGATGTCCACGTGCCCAGCGTACCCGTTGACGCCACATGATGTGCAAATCGGTAGGCTGCTCGTCATAAAACACCGCATCGTCACAGTAATAGATCTTTTCCCCGGCAATGATCCGATCAGCGGAAAACTCCCAGTCCTCGGTCAGCGTCACGTAATTCCAACCGGCATTCGCCACGTCCCGACTGATCACAAATCCCGTCCCGGGGACTCTGGTAGAGCAATCCAACGCACATCTGCCTCGCATCTCCATGCGGCAGCCCCAGATCCAAAAGATCCCGTAAATAGCAGACAAGGTATTGTAACCGAAATTTTTGGAATGGCGGAAGGATGTAACCGTGTGCTTTTTACCGTAATAAACGAAGGCATCGTTCATGTTGGAAATATAATCCTTCCCCAGAATGTTGTCTGCGTCCAGGATAATAAATCCGTCAAACCGCTCCATTTTTCCCTCACGGCGGATCTGCTCAAACAAATGGTGCAAGGCATACCCCTTGGTGCATTTTTCGGAGTCGTTGTATTCGTACACCGTCGCTCCCCTCTCACGGGCGGCACGTGCCGTTCCGTCGGTGCAGTTGTGCGCCGCCACAAAGACCTCCAACAGATCCTTGTCATATCCGTTGACAAATACGCTTTCAATCAGGTTTCCGATCACCGTTTCTTCATTTCTTGCGGCAACGACGATACCGAACCTGCATTTTTCCTTTGCTTTTGGAAATTTTTTCTTCAAAAAGATCCCCGCAACCGTAAAAATTGCGAAATGTAAGGAAATCAACCCGATCAGCCCCGAAAGCAGAGAGCCGACAAAGCCAACGATCTCTAAATACGTCATAAATCATCCTATTCCGCATCTTCCTCTTTGTAAAAATGCTGTTTGATCAACTCTATTATACCCCAAAACCCTCGTTCTGTCAATCCTATCCGATTGAAATTCACACAGTTCACGCTGAGTTCACACAGAAAAAGATCGCTCCTCGGGCTCCACGCCGTCGAAGCGATCCTGCTTTATATCTGTGCCACACCCGTTTCGTACGCCGCACGCTTCACTGCCTCGGCAACCACAAGGGCAACACGCTTGTCAAGCGCAGGAGCAATGATGTTCTCCTCATGCAGCTCCTCCTCGGGGATCAGCTCCGCCAATGCATAGGAGGTTGCTACCTTCATCTCCTCATTGATACACTTGGCACGGCAGTCCAATGCCCCTCGAAAGATCCCGGGGAACGCCAGAACGTTGTTGATCTGATTGGGAAAATCCGAGCGCCCCGTGCCGACCACTCTCGCCCCTGCTCGCTTTGCGGCATCGGGCATGATCTCGGGCGTAGGATTTGCCATAGGAAAAACGATGGCGTCCTTGTTCATGGAGCGCACCATCTCTTCGCTGACGATCCCGGGAGCAGAAACGCCGATAAACACGTCAGCCCCTCTCATTGCATCCGCAAGCTCTCCACGCAAAAGGCGTGCGTTGGTCAATTCCGCCATTTCGGCGTGGGCATCGTTGAGCCCCTCCATATCACGGCAGAGGATCCCGAAGCGATCCACCATCGTCAGATCCTTCACTCCTACGTTCAAAAGATGCTTGCCGATGGCGCACCCGGCACTGCCCGCACCGTTGATGACCACCTTTACCTCACCAATGCTCTTTTTGACCACCTTCAAGGCATTGATCAGCGCCGCCGCCACCACAATGGCAGTACCGTGCTGATCGTCGTGAAAGACGGGAATATCGCAGATCTCCTTTAATCTCTTTTCAACCTCAAAGCAACGGGGAGCGGAAATATCCTCCAGATTGATGCCGCCAAAGCTACCCGAGATCAGATAGATCGTGCGCACCAGTTCCTCCAAGTCCTTGCTTCTCACACAAACGGGAAACGCATCTACGTCCGCAAATTCCTTGAACAGAGCGCATTTTCCCTCCATGACAGGCATTCCCGCCTCGGGACCAATGTCCCCAAGTCCCAGAACCGCAGTTCCGTCGGTGATCACCGCCACAAGGTTGCTTCTCCGTGTCAATTCAAAGGATTTTTCAGGATGTCTTTGAATCTCCAGGCAGGGCTCTGCTACCCCGGGCGTGTACGCCAAGGAAAGATCGTGGCGATCGTTGACCTGACAACGGGACACCACCTCGATCTTGCCCTTCCATTCATAGTGCTTTTTGAGGGATTCTTCTCTGATATTTTCCATATTCACCTATCCTTATTTTGCGTATGTCAGCCAAGCGTTCTTCATATACAAAGCGTCCTCTGCCTGCGTCCCTGCCGATTCGCAGATGATACGGGGAGCCACCCCCTCCTTCACGATCGCCTCCGCCAGCGGCTCAAAAGCAGGACCGTACTCGGTGTCCGCAAAGGTCAAATGCTTTTTCTCTCCCGCCCCCGTGTATTGGATCTTGGAAAAATGGCAGTGCAAACCCTTTGCAATTTCATCCCCAAGAGCGCATCCGATCTCATCGAACACACGGCGATAGCTGTCCGCATCGGGAAAAACGCCGCCGATGCCACGGGCGTTGAGATGCCCAAAATCCACCACAGGCGCATAGATGGGAGAGACCTTGCATTGCTCGATCACCTCCGCAAGGGTTCCCAGCTGATTCACCTTTCCCATGGTCTCAATACCAAGACGGATCGGTGTTTCTCCCACCGCCTCGGCAACACGCATCAGCGTATCCTTGGAAAGCGCCATAGCTTCCTCTCTCGTAATCTTTGCGGCGCTTCCGCTGTGGATCACAATGGTATCCGCCCCCAAAAGAGTGGCAGCCCAAAGAGATTTTTGAATATACTCAATGCTTTTGAGTCGCTTTTCCTCCTCCACACCCGAAAGAGAGATAAAATACGGCGTGTGCAAGGACATCAGTATCCCATGCTCCTTGGCTTTCTTCCCGATAGCGGAAAGGGTCGCCTCTCCTGCGGAGATCCCATTGCCCGCCTCATATTCAAAGGCATCAAGCCCCTTTTCTTTGAGCCACCCGGGACTTTGCAGGGTACTTTTGTTCCCCTCCGAATAAAACCAATCCCCGTTTCCACCGGGGCCAAACGTCGGTCTGTTCATTGCGTACTCCTTTCCTTTTCACGGCACACTCTCAAAAAAGAGCGCTTTTTCTGTCAACGGGGCTTCACCCTCCAAAAGGACATAAAATCTCTGTATCCCCGCATCCTTGCATACTTACGGATAAACGGACGCTCGCAAAGCCGCTTGAAGCGGAAGAACAGATTGGTCTTGTCCTTGATGGGCGGAACGATCAGAGCAATCAGCCCTATATGCTTTCCCGCATAGCAATCGGTCAGAAGCTGATCCCCAAGCATTGCCGTTTCTCCATACTCCACGCCCAACTCCCGCATGGCTCTCTCCAAGGTCTTGCGGGAAGGCTTGTTGCTGTCCGCATAAGCCAAAAGCCCTAACGAGCGGTTAAACTGCTCCACCCGTGGCGCATGATTGTTGGAGACCAATGCGGCAGAGATCCCGTTTTCATGAAGCTCTCGAAACCAGTGGACGATTCTTTCATCAGGCTCGGCCTGCTCATAGGGAGCCAGGGTATTGTCAATATCGATCAGGAGCGCACGCACGCCGATGGATCGCAAGAATGCCGGCGTAATTTCAGCGTAAGAAGCAAACATATAATCAGGCATCAAAAATGCTTTCACAGTCAACCCCCCTCATCAAATTTCAACTATCAGTATAGCATATTTCCACAGAAAAAGCAAGAGCCGCAAGCAAAATCCGCCCGCAATATTCACCTTACGGTGAATGTGAAATAATTTTCTTGTGAAAATTGTGAAATATCTTACGCCGCCTGCGGCTCCGTTCGATGTGAAATGAAATTTGCCCACATTTGCGTCAGCGAATATTTCACATTTGCAGAGCAAATATTTCACAGCGAAGCTATTTCACTTGCCCGAAGGGCAAATTTCGTTGAAAAAAGCACTTGCCGAAGCAAGTGCTTTTTTCTGGCTCCCCCAACTGGACTCGAACCAGTGACACCCTGATTAACAGTCAGGTGCTCTACCGACTGAGCTATGGAGGAATATGCAATTAGGGATACGTGAAGTATCCCTAATGTGTGTCGGCTATGACCTATCTTTCCGGCTCGTCGCCAAGCAAGTATTTTCGGCACTGCAGAGCTTAACTTCCGTGTTCGGAATGGGTACGGGTGGACCCTCTGCGTTAGAAACACTGACTAAGTTACGCTATAGCGTAACCTAAATGGTGCACCTTCAGGGATTCGAACCCGGGACCCACTGATTAAGAGTCAGTTGCTCTACCAACTGAGC
>JAFTMU010000206.1 GCA_017452215.1 Clostridia bacterium | reverse complement strand
GGCGTGAACGCTTCACAGATACGTCATGACCTGAACTGCTTTGGAGGCTTTGGACAGCAGGGCTATGTCTATAAAGTCAATTATCTGTATGCAAAGATCTCCGAGCTTTTGGGTGTGAGCACGGGATTGCGTGCCGTGATCATCGGTGCGGGAGACTTGGGGAGAGCCTTGGTGCGTTCCACCATGTTCGAAAAACGTGGGGTGGATATCATTGCCATGTTTGACGTCAACCCCAATCTTATCGATAAAAAGGTAGGAGACGTGACCATTTACGACATGAAGGACCTGGAAGCCTTTTGCAAGGAGACACAGGTGGACATGGCGGTCCTGACCCTGCCCAAGGAATTTGTGGAGCAGGAGGTGGAGCGACTTCTGGATGCGGGAGTTGCGGGCTTCTGGAACTTTACCGCAAGAGATCTCTCCTTTGTAGGGGAGAGAGCCGTAGTGGAGAGCGTCCATCTTGGAGATTCCTTGATGAGTCTCAATTACGAGCTTTGCCGTAAAAAGACGGCGGCGGATCCCAAAAAGATTGACGGTGAGAGGAAAGAAAAGGAATGAAGCTGAATTTTCAACAGGACGTTTTGGTCCTGCCCGAGGACGTTCTGTCCCATTGCGCCGAGGCGGACGGTAAGCGCTTGCGGGTGCTCCTTTGGTTGTCATCGGATCTTTCCCTTGCGCAAAAGCCCCGTCAGCTGTGTCGCTTGGCGGGATGCAGTGAAAAGGATGCCAAGGATGCTCTGGGGTTTTGGCAGGAGAAGGGGATCCTGATCTCTGCCGCCTCCAAAGCCGTGTCGGCAATGGCTACCGTTACGGCAGAAAAGACGGATGTGACCCAGACCTCGGAGGCGAAAAAAGCCGCCGAAGCGCCTTTGCTGCGACGTGCCGACGAATTACCTAACTATACCTCGGTGGAGCTTGCGGCTCTCATGGAAAAGCGCCATGAGATGCGTGTTCTGGTGGATGAAGCCCAAAGGATCCTTGGCAAGATGTTCAATCCCAGCGAGGTGAATATCCTGGTCGGTATGGTGGATTATCTGGGCATGAGCGAGGACTGCATTCTGCTTTTGCTGGCGCACTGCCAAAAAATCGAAAAAAAGAGTATGCGTGCCATTGAAAAATACGCTCTCCATCTTGCCGACAAGGGCGTGGTCAGCTTTGAAGCCATGGAGGAGGAGATCCGCACCGTTGAAGCCATGTATACCTTTGAGGGGCAGATCCGTTCCTTGTTCGGGCTTGGAAAGAGAGCCCTGACTACCAAGGAAAAAAAGATGCTGGGCGCATGGGTGTCCTTTGGATACGATATCGATATTGTGCGCATCGCTTACGAGGTGACGGCAAACGCTACCGGCGAGGCGTCACTGCCGTACGCCAATTCGATCTTAGAGCGTTGGAACGCCGAGGGGCTTAGGGAGATCAAGGAGATCGAGTCTTATAACGAGCAGGCAAGAGCCAAAAAAGAGGCGAAAAAGGGAGCAAAGACAGGGCTTGGTAGTAGTTTCGAGACCGATGATTTCTTTGAGGCGGCACTGCGCCGTTCCTTTTCCGATACCAAAGAATCTTGATGGAGTAGATACATATGGGATATAACAAAAACAATTTTAAACGCATCCGAGAGGAATACGAGACCAAATCCTTTCGTGCCGAGGAGGAGGCAGACGTCCGCCGTGAGGAGGTCTATCTTGCCGTGCCCGAGCTGCGGGAATTGGATGCCAGACTCTCACAGTTTGGCTTGCGCATCATGAAGGCGGCGCTCTCGGGAGGAGACACCGAGGGAAGCGTTGCCGCATTGCGGGAGGAAAATGGTCGGATCCGTCTGTTAAGAGGACGCCTTTTGGAAAAGAACGGCTTTCCCGCCGATTATTGCGAGCCTCGCTACGAATGCGAGCAGTGCCGTGATACGGGATACTGCGGTATTAAGATGTGCTCGTGTATGCGCCGCAGCCTCATTGCGGCAGGCATGGAGTCCTCGGGACTTTCCGCTTTGATGCATCAGCAGTCCTTTGAAAATTTCTCACTGCAATATTACCGTGACGACCCCGAGGAGCTGCGCAGAATGAGCGAGACCTATGCCAAGCTGAAAAGCTATGCCAATGAATTTGCCATCGAGACCGACAAGCCCATGCCAAAGAGTTGGCTCTTTTTGGGCGGTACGGGGCTCGGAAAGACCCATCTTTCCACGTCGGTGGCAAGGGTAGTGATCGAGCGTGGCTATGACGTGTACTACAACAGCGCCGTGGGAATGATCTCGGATTTTGAAAGCAAGCGCTTTGGCAACGGCTTGGCAAGCGGCGGGGCGGACGACACGGC
>JAFTMU010000205.1 GCA_017452215.1 Clostridia bacterium | reverse complement strand
GATGTGATAATCCGAGGCTGGCTTGGCCTTTTTGCCGCTGATGACCTTGGGGCTCTCCTCCATGAGCTGGAGGTTGGAAAGCTTGGTGCGGGTTTTGAGAATGCCCGCCTGTACCAAAACCATGCCGCTCTTGTCGGGCAGATCCAAAAGGATGCCCTCCTTGTCGATGTTCACAATATACACCTTGTCGCCCTTTTTCAAGTCTCTTGGCAACACGTAGGCCTCGTTTTTCTTGTCCTCCACGGGGTTGATCTTGTCGTCGTTTTCCCGAATGGCCAAGCGCACCGCTCGACGGGTCTTGTCCAGTTCCTCGGCAAGTCTCCCCGCCTCCTCAGCCTTTTTGGCCTTTTCAAGCTGGGCAAACACAAACTCGCTGGAGGCTCTTGCGCTGTCCAGCATTTGCTGTGCCTTCTTTTTGTCCTGCTCGATCTGCCGCTCGGTCTCATAAAAGCGGGTTCTGATCTCCTTTTCGGCGTTGGTCTTTAAGCGCTCGTATTCCGCTTTGAGAGCATACGCCTCCGCTTTTGCCTTGTCTGCCTCCAAGCGCAGTGCCTCCAAGCGCTCGATGACCTCCTCGAAGCGTTGGTGATCGCTGTTGATGTGCTCCTTTGCCAAGGAGATGATGGAATCGGAGAGTCCAAGCTTGGAGGAGATAGCAAAGGCATTGGATTTTCCCGGAGTACCGATGATAAGGCGGTAGGTGGGCTTTAAGGTGGAGACGTCGAACTCGCAGGAGGCGTTCTGCACGCCCTTGGTATCCAACGCATAAGTTTTGAGTTCGGTATAGTGGGTGGTTGCCATACAGACGGCTCCCGTACTGCGGACCGACTCGATGACTGCCACTGCCAGCGCCGCTCCCTCCACGGGATCGGTGCCCGCTCCCAATTCGTCAAACAGGCAAAGCGCTTGGTCATCCACCTCGTTCATAATGCGCACGATGTTGACCATGTGAGAGGAAAAGGTGGACAGGGATTGCTCGATGCTCTGCTCGTCGCCGATATCCACCAACACCTGCCCGAATACACAGAGAGAGGATTCGGGATCGGCGGGAATATGCAGTCCTGCCTGCGCCATCAGCACGAACAGTCCCACGGTTTTAAGGGTCACGGTCTTACCGCCCGTATTGGGACCTGTGATGATCAGGGTATCGTACTCCTCCCCGATCTTGACATCGATGGGAACCACACGGTCGGGGGCGATGAGAGGGTGACGGGCACGGTACAGCTCTACGCTTCTCTTTCCCGAGATCTTCGCCTCGCACCCTTTCATGCGCACGGAAAGCTCGGCGCAGGCGAAAATAAACGCCAGCTCGGTGATGTTATAATAGTTCAAACGGAGGGATTCCGACGCCGTACTGACCTCGGCGGAAAGAGCGAACAGGATCTTCTCGATCTCGTGCTCCTCACGGGAGGCGAGCATACGCAATTCGTTATTGGCGTCTACCACTGCCATGGGCTCGACGAAAATGGTAGCCCCCGAGGAGGAGGTGTCGTGGATCAAGCCCTTTAATTCGTTTTTACATTCTGCCTTGACAGGAAGAACGTATCTGCCGTTGCGAATGGTCACGATATTTTCTTGAAGGATCTTGCTGTAAGAGCCGCTGATATAGCGTTGCAGGGTCTCCTTGATGCGGTTGTTGGCATCCCGTATCTTGCGGCGGATCTCGGCCAGATCCCGACTTGCCTCATCGGCGATCATATCCTCGGACAGGATCGAGCGGAAGATCTGCTCCTCTAAGTGTCGGTTGGGGAGCAGGCGCCCGAACAATTCGTCAAGAGAGGTATCAAAGGGCTTGTTGTTTTTGATATAGTCCGTAAGTCCTCTTGCGGAGCGCAAAATGCGCCCCACCTCCAACAGCTCCCGTGTGGAAAGCATTGCTCCCTTGGCGGCACGCTCGCAGGATTCGGAGACGTCGGTGGGCGAACCGAAGGGGGGCATCCCCTTGACGTCGTACAGGCGCTTGGCGTCGGTGGTGCGTCTTTGACGGCGCAATACCTCGGTCACGTCCCATGCGGGCGTGAGGCGAAGCGCCATACCCCTTGCCCCCTCGGTGGGAGCGCAATCGGCAAGCATGGCGCAGATCTTATCAAATTCCAGTGTTTTGAGTGTTTTGTCGGAAAATTTCATACTTCAGATTTCTTTCTTTTGCGCATCTGCCGTGCGCATGGCGTGATAAAAATTCAAGGAATCAAAGCCTCTGCCAAGATGAGAGAGAAGATAGGTCTCTGCTGCTTTGGCAAACAGACGCAGATCCTCCCCATCCTTGAGATCAAAGGAGAAAATGCGCTCGATGGGGGCTTGCAGGCAATACCGCATTGCCGTATGTACGGCAGGCGGGAGGGTGCATAGCAACTCTGCCTCACGGATGTCGTCGTATGCCGTATCCCGCACCTTCTTGTTAGCACCGCTTTTTTTGAGGCACTCGGCGCAAAGCAGCGCTCCGTTCATGACATTGAGGTAGAAGGGGTCGGACCGGGATCTGGCGCACTCTGCGCAGGCATGGAGCTCCGGCTCGTAGCCGGAGAGCGCCGCTACACGCAATTCGTATGCGCCCTTGACGATCTCCTGCGGATACAGATCCCGACTGACGGCGTAGAGAGAGTTGAGCAAAAGGCGAAGCATCTCTCCCGCCTCCTCTCCTTGGTCGGTGACCTCGCAGGCAACCTCGCACAGGTATGCGGCGAGATTAAGGCGGTCAATATCCATGCTCAAGGAGTAAAAGGGCTGTATGGGAGTGCCGCTTTTGAGAATTTTGAACTCTCCCCTGCGGTAATATTCAAAATTGCCGTAGGTATATAATTGGCTGACGGCGGTCTGCGTCCCACGGAGGGAGCGGCTCCCCTTGGAAAGCAGGGTGATGCGTCCTTGCTCTTTGGTCAGGACGGACAGGTAGCGGTCGTGATCGCCGTAATCACGGACACGGACCACAACGCCGTCGATGCTCTCATGCTTCACGGGACGCCCTCCTTTCTGTGATGGGATAGGGTCTTTTATTCCTCGGTATAACCGAAATCAAGGATCCCTCTTTGGCTTTCCCGCCAATTCTCCTTGACCTTGACCCAAAGATTGAGGTAGACCTTTGCATCCAGCAGCTTTTCCATATCCTCACGGGCATAGCTGCCGATGCGTTTGAGCGTTTCGCCGTTTTTGCCCACGAGAATGCCCTTGTGTGACGCTTTTTCGCAAAAGATCTCGGCACGGATGCTCACAAGGCTCCCCTCGTCACGGTACTCCTCGATGACGATGGCAACGCCGTGGGGGATCTCCTTATCCAGCGTGCGCAGGATCTTTTCACGAATGATCTCCGCTACCATCTGCCGTTGGGGCTGGTCGGTGATCATGTCCTCCTCGTAGAACCAATCCGCCTCACGCAAAAGTCCTGCGCATTCGTCAAGGATCTCACCGACCGCCTTTCCCTTCTTGGCACTGATGGGAACGACGGCATGAAAATCATGCAATGCGGCGTAGGCTGCGATGGTCTCGGCGATCTTTTCTCTGCGGTAGAGATCCACCTTATTGAGTGCGAGAACGGCAGGGGCGTCGGAGCGTTTGAGATATTCGATGATCTTTTGCTCCACGTCCCCGGGGGCAAAGCCTGCGTCGGCTACCAAAATAACGGCGTCACTCTCCTGCATGGTGGAATTTGCCACCTTGACCATAAAGTCTCCAAGGCTGTTTTGGGGCTTGAAGATGCCGGGGGTATCCAGGAACACAAACTGATACTCTCCACGTGTTTCAATGCCTGAGATGCGGTTGAGGGTGGTTTGGGGCTTTGAGGAAAAGATAGCGATCTATTCCCCGAGAATGCTGTTCAGCAGTGTGGATTTGCCCACGTTCGGGCGTCCTACGATCGATATAAATCCTGTTCTTTTCATGTATTCGGTCTTCCCTTTCAATTTGCGCCGCTTGCTTGAAGAAAGGACTCCAATTGGTCGGCGTGGTTCAAAAGATCCAGCTTTTCATTCGTTTTAAAATCGGTAAGGCTCAAATAGAACGGCTCCCCCGTTTGTTGATTGAAGCTCGCCATTAGGAAATAGCGCTCGCCTACATAGATCTGGTAAAGCTCGTATTTCATTCCTGCGATCTCATT
>JAFTMU010000021.1 GCA_017452215.1 Clostridia bacterium | reverse complement strand
TGCAACCAGAAGCGATCTGCAATCCGGCTCCACGCTGGGCTCCATTTCCAACACCAACGTTCCCGTTATGAGCGTTGATATCGGAATGGCGCAGCTTTCCATGCATTCCGCATATGAAACGGCGCACGTCAAGGACGTGTCGTACATGGCTCGTGCCATCGAAGCATTTTACCGCACGTCCGTTAACGTACAGGCTGACGGATTGCTGACCCTGCAAGGGGAGAATACCACTGTAAAGGAGAACGCCGATGTATAAGATAGGCTTTGACAACGAAAAATATATTGAAATGCAATCGGCGCACATCCGCCAGCGCATCGATCAGTTTGGCGGCAAGCTGTATTTGGAATTTGGCGGAAAGCTCTTTGACGATTATCACGCCGCAAGGGTGCTCCCGGGCTTTGCGCCTGACAGCAAGGTACGGATGCTCACCCAGTTGAAGGACGAGGCGGAGATCGTGATCGTCATCAATGCAAATGACATTGAGAAAAACAAGGTCAGAGGAGATCTGGGGATCACCTACGATCTCGACGTTTTGCGCCTGATCGATGCTTTTCGCAGTTTGGGACTGCTTGTGGGGAGCGTGGTTTTGACACGCTGGCAGGATCAACCCGCCGCAATCAAATTCCAGACCCGTTTGGAATCCTTGGGCGTGTGTGTTTACCGCCACTATTCCATAGCGGGCTACCCCTCGGAGATCGATACCATCGTCAGCGACGACGGATACGGAAAGAACGATTACATTCAAACCACCCGTTCTCTGGTTGTGGTTACGGCGCCCGGACCGGGAAGCGGAAAAATGGCGGTTTGTTTGAGCCAATTATATCACGATCACAAAAGAGGCGTGCAGTCGGGATATGCCAAATTTGAGACCTTTCCCATTTGGAATCTGCCGCTCAAGCACCCGGTGAATATTGCCTATGAGGCTGCTACGGCAGATCTGAACGACCTGAACATGATCGATCCCTTCCATTTGGAGGCATACGGTGAGCGTGCGGTCAACTACAACCGTGACGTTGAGATCTTTCCCGTGGTGGACGCAATGTTCCGCCGTATCAGCGGTACCTCGCCTTACCAATCTCCCACGGATATGGGCGTCAATATGGCGGGGAACTGTATTATTGATAACGATGCCGTGTGTGATGCGGCAAAGATGGAGATCGTCAGACGTTATTATTCGGCTCTTTCCAATCAAAGAAAAGATTATGGCGAAGGTCACGTGGTGGAAAAATTAAAGCTGATCATGCAATCCGCAGGCATAGACGTGGATTTTCGCTACGTTGCCGAGGCGGCACGTGCAAAGGCGGAGCTGACAGGTAAGCCCGCAACGGCGATCGAGCTTCCCGACGGAACTATTGTCACAGGAAAGACCTCCCGCCTTTTGGGAGCGGCTTCTGCGGCGCTGTTGAACGCCTTGAAGACCATGGCAAAAATCGACGATCGCATCGAATTGATCTCTCCCGATATCTTGGAGCCCATCACGAATTTGAAGGTTCGTCTTTTGGGAAGTAAAAATCCTCGACTGCATCCTGACGAGCTTTTGATAGCGCTTTCCATTTGCGCCGTGCACGATCCCATCGCAGGAGCTGCAGTGGAGCAATTATCCAATCTTCGTCATTGCGAGATGCACTCGTCCGTGATCCTTTCCGCAAACGACGAGCATACACTGAAAAAGCTGGGAATTCATTTGACCTGCGAGCCCGTTTATGAAACCAAACGGCTGTTTCACGGCTGAAATAACCGAAAAATAAGGAGATGATTGCTTGGGAACCGTATACGATTATCTTGATTGGCGGGGGGAATTGACCTTTTTGGAGGCACCGCTGAACGAGGTGGATTGTTTGCTTTTTTCGGTGATCTCCTACGTGGATTTTCAAGGGATTGTTCCCGCTGAGCTGCACGAGGAGGGGGGAGTATCCATCAAGGCGGCGGCAAATGCTTTTCTTGCCCGCAATCCCGATTTGAAAAAGCTTTCCATGGGCGTTCTCATGCCCAAGGATATCATCAAGGTATTCAAAAAGGTAAAAAATACCCGTCGCTTTCGCAACGTGGAAATGCAAGCCTATACGAACGTCATCGATACCGAGCGAGAGATGCAATTCTCGGCGGTGACCTTCTATCCGGGGGACGGATCTGCAGTGGTGACCTTTCGGGGCACGGACGACACCTTGGTAGGGTGGAAGGAGGATTTGAATATGTGCTTTTTACCCGTCGTTCCCGCACAGGCGGCAGCGGTTGCGTATTTGGCACAGATTGCAGATTTTCATAAAGGACCTTTGGTTTGTACAGGACACAGTAAGGGTGGAAATCTTGCGGTTTACGCCGCTGTTCATAGCGAAAAGAGCATCCGCAAGCGGATTGTGCATGTTTACAGCAATGACGGTCCCGGATTTGGGCGGTCCTTGGAGTATGACCATAACTATTTGGAAATGAAGCCTGTGATCCGCAGTCTCGTGCCCCAATCCTCCTTGGTGGGGATGCTTTTGGAGCACGGTGACGATTATACGGTGGTCAAGAGCCGCCAATCGGGTCTATTGCAGCACGATGGGCTTTCTTGGGAGATCCTTGGCAGTGGCTTTGTTAAGGAAAAGGAGATCAGCAAGGAGAGCAAGAGAACCGACCGCACGGTGAATCAATGGATCCGTGATATGACGCCCGAGCAGAGAGAGGAATTGGCTGCGGCGATCTATCAGCTGTTTTCGGTAGAAGGAGCGCAGACCCTGACCGATCTTGTTGCCGCTCGGAAAAAGTGGCTGGCGCACAGCAAGCAGTTGGATCCAAAGGTGCACGAAACGATACAAAAGACCCTGTCGATGCTCATAGGTCTCAATGCAAAAAATCTTTTCAGCAGTGTTGTAAAAAAGCCAAGGGGATCAAAAACAGAATAAAAAATCGGAGAGTGACTGTAGCGTACGGTCACCCTCCGTTTTTTTGTTTATTCGTATGCCTGTGTAACGTAAATGCGATGTGTGCTGACGTTAAAGGTGGCAGACAGGAGTGCGATCAGCTCATACCGCACCGCCTCCACGCCTCCTCCCGAGCAAACGATTCCGATGCCTGTGATCCCGGGCGGCGAGCGTGTCAGGTAAAGCGCCTCTGCCGACGAGCCGCTTCCCACGATGACGTAGGACTCTTTTCCGCTTTCCATTTCGGTGGCGTACACCGATTGAAACGTGCCGTCGAGCGTGACGGCAACGGTAACGCTGCCAACTCCCTTGACCGATTCGCAAAGGGTGCGGATGCGCTCCTCCAAATACTTCTGGTAGATGACCAACTCATCCTCCGCCGTGTTATACACGGGGGCAGGGGTCGCTGCTTCCGTCTCCGTTGACCCACTGCCGATCAGAAGCAAAAGAACCCCCGCAGCAGCGCAAAGGATCAATATAAGGAGCTTTCCTCCACTTTTTTTCTCGCCCTCCCCGGACGCTTTCAAAAAACCGAACATTTTTTATCCTTTCTTACTTTATTCGATCGCCGTGATACATTCACAGCCCAAAAGATCGCTGACAAAGTTCTCGATATGCTCCGGATTTTTCCAAATCGAAGCACCCGATAGGATGACCGTCACCCGTGAGGGGTGTAGCTCCGCACCGGCGCTTTCCCACTTGACTTGGCATCGTACGCTGCCGCTTTCCATAGAAAATTGCGCTCGCAGGGTCTCGGTCAGGGTATTGGTAAAGTATTCCTTTGAGGCGCTTTCTATGGCGGCATCCATTTGCTCCCGATAGTCCGATTCCAAATCTTCTTCCTCCCACGGAAAGACCACGTCACCGTTGATCCAGCCCGAGAGTGCTTGTGTCACGTTTTTTAAAGGGGAGATCAACACGCAGATCAAAAAGAGGGAAGTGA
>JAFTMU010000204.1 GCA_017452215.1 Clostridia bacterium | reverse complement strand
GACTGCGTCGTGATGATATACCAAGCCTGCGGCTTGGATAAAAAAATCTCGTTCCGCAGAACGAGATTTTTTGGTGGAGCGTACGGGATTCGAACCCGTGACCCCGACACTGCCAGTGTCGTGCGCTCCCAACTGCGCTAACGCCCCTTGACCCTTATCATACCATATCCGTCCCCGTTTGTCAAGATGTTTTTTCAACTCGTGCGAAAAATCTTTTTGCGTCTCTCTTTTCTTTGAAAAACTTGAAAAAAGGGTTGACTTTTTTCTATAAATAAGGTACAATAATTCTGTATATATTTTTTGAGAGGATGTTGAATACATGATTTGCAGTATGACCGGCTTCGGGCGCTGTCGCAAGACCGTCGAGGGGCTGGATATCACGGTGGAGATCAAATCGGTCAATAGCCGTTTTTTGGATTGCAATACCAAAATCAGCCGTGCCTACGGATATGTAGAGGAGCGAGTCAAGCCCTATCTTTCCTCCAAGGGTGTCTCCCGTGGTAAGGTGGACGTGTTGATCCTTGTGGAGGTGACCGACTCGGCAAATACCGAGATCTCCTTGGACGAGGGGTACCTTAAGGGCTACCTCGATGCCCTGTACCGCTTGCGGGATACATACGGCTTGAAGGACGATATCTCGGTGATGAGCGTTGCCCGTAATCAGGAGCTGTTCCGTGTCAAAAAGCCGGAGGAGGATATCGAACGGGATTGGGCGTGTGTCAAAGAGGTGCTTGACCGGGCGCTGGATGCGTTCCTGTCCGTCAGAGCACGGGAGGGCGAGCGTCTTGCCGTGGATATGCGCCAAAAAATAGAGAATATCCGTAAAAACGTGGATAAGATCGAAGCTCTCTCCGCCACCGACGTGGCAAGCTACCGCCAGCGTCTCGCCGAGCGGATCCGTGAGGCGTTGGGGGACAACCAGATTACTCCCGACGAAACCCGTCTTTTGACCGAATGTGCCATTCATGCCGACAAGGTTGCGGTGGACGAGGAGCTTGTTCGTCTGCGCACCCACTTTGCGGCGTTTGATGGAATTCTTTCCGGGCGTGAGCCCGTTGGCAGAAAGCTGGACTTTTTGTTGCAGGAGATGAACCGTGAGATCAATACCACGGGCTCCAAGTGCAGCGATGCCGGCATCGCACACCTGGTGGTGGACGTCAAGTGCGAATTAGAAAAGATCCGTGAGCAGATCCAGAATCTGGAGTGACGGGAAAGGAGAGCACACATGAAATTTATCAACGTGGGATTTGGAAACATGGTGGCAGCAGAGCGAGTGGTCGCACTGGCAAGCCCCGATTCCGCCCCCATCAAGCGACTGATACAGGACTCCAAGGATGACGGCAGAGCCATCGACGTCACCTGCGGACGCCGCACCCGTGCGGTGATCATTACCGATTCCGAGCACGTGATCCTCTCGGCGGTGCAGACCGAGACCATCGCCAACCGTTTGGAGAACAACGGCGGCGACGAGGATACGGACGAGGAAGCCGAGGATTGATCTTGGGAGGACAGGAAATGAAAAAAGGCTTATTGATCGTGCTCTCGGGCCCCTCGGGTAGCGGAAAGGGAACGGTGCGTGCCGAGGTCATGCGGCGACAGCCCTTTGCTTTTTCGGTATCTGCCACCACACGCCTGCCAAGAGAAGGCGAGAGAGACGGGGTGGATTATCACTTTATCACCCGTGAACAGTTTGAAAAAAGGATCCAAGAGGGAGATATGCTGGAATACACCGAATACAACGGCAACTATTACGGCACCCCCTTAAAGGAAGCATTGGCAGAGATCAATGCGGGCAGGAATATCTTTCTGGAAATCGAGGTCGAAGGGGCGATGAACGTCAAGCGTGCCTATCCCGAGGCAGTGCTCATCATGCTTCTCCCCCCCTCATTCTCGGAGCAGGAGCGCCGCCTGCGTGGCAGAGGCACCGAGAGCGACGAGGTCATTCAAGGCAGACTTGACCGCACCCACGAGGAGATGAGCTTCTTCCCCCAATACGACTACGTGGTTTATAACGAGGATATCAATGCCTGCGCCGACGATATTTTGTCGGTGGTCAGAGCCGAGACCTGCTCGGTCAAGCGGTATCCCACGGCACACATTTCATATTTCGATACCTGATCTACTTAATTACCATAACAAGGAGAAAAAACTATGTTGCATCCCACCATTGAAGAATTGACAGGCGGTCAGTACAACCGCTACGAATTGGCATTGGCTACCGCAAAGTGCGCTCGCCTGATCACCGATGAGTACGTTCGTCAGCACGACGCCGCCGAAAAGAGCATCACGGGAAACAAGGAGACCGACAAGCCCCTGAATACCATGATCGACCGTGAGCTGCGTGACGAGAAGGCTGTACACGTTGCCGTCAACCGTCTCAAAGCAGGCGAATACGTGATCGACGTTCATGCAGGCGACCGCATCGAGAAAGAGGCAGCCGACGAGGCAGCCGACGAAGAATAAAAGCGAGGGAATACCGTGAGCGGCTTTGCGGGCGTTTGCCTGTTGGATAATCCGTTTTCCATAGACGGAATCTACGATTATCGGATCCCCGAGGAATTGGAGCAGGAGGTCAGGGCGGGCTCCTTCGTGACCGTTCCCTTTGGAACGGCGAACCGCCGTATGCTGGCTCTGGTCACCGAGATCAAGGAGAGCTCCTCCTATCCCGAGACCAAGGCTCTTATTTCCGTGTGTCCCGAGCAAATGTCGCTGAACGGGGAGATGCTTGGACTGTGCCGTTTTATGAAGCTGCGGACGCTTTGCTCTACGGGAGATGCCGTCAGAGCAATGATCCCCGCCTCGGCGCTGTCCCGCTTGATCACCCTTTATTCCATACCCGAGGATCATACAACGACAAGCTCCGACGACATACCATCGTCGGATTTGTTCGTATATGAGTACGTTAAGGAGCGGGGAGAGGCTCGGATCGATGCCATTCGTCAGCGCTTCGGCATGCCTGCCGAGAGCAGTCTGCGACGTCTTGTCGCCAAAGGGCTGCTTGCAAGGCGTGTAGCCTTAAAGGAGGCGCAGGCAGGCAAATACGAGAGGGCCTTTGCTCTTTCCGTTTCCCGTGAGGAGGCACGTGTCCGTTTGGAGGGCGGAGCATGCGGCGGCAGGAGATTGACCTCCACACCGCAAAAAAACATCCTGCGAGTCCTCTTGGAAAAGGATTCCTATATGACGGGATCCGAGTTGAAGCAGGCGGCGGGAGTCAGTGACGCCCCCTTGAAGACCATGCAGGAAAAGGGACTTTTGCGTGCAGAGGAGCTTCGTACCCACCGAAATCCTTACACCGATACGCCTTACCGAGGAAAGACCCCCATCACTCTCAACGAGGAGCAGAGCGAGGCGTTCAATACCCTGTCCGCTCTCGCCTTCTCGGGAAAGCCCAACGCCGCTCTTTTGCACGGTGTCACAGGCAGCGGTAAAACCGCTGTGATGACGGTTTTGATGGACCGCTTGTTGGAGCAAGGCAAGGGTGTGATCCTTCTGCTCCCCGAGATCGCCCTGACCCCTCAATCGGTGTCCATCTTTTGCGCACGCTACGGCTCCCGTGTGGCTGTCATTCATTCGGGGCTTTCCCAAGGGGAACGCTACGATGCCTACTGCCGTATTCGGGAGGGACAAGCCGACGTGGTCATTGGCACTCGCTCGGCGGTGTTTTCTCCCGTTAAAAATCTGGGAGCGATCATTATCGACGAGGAGCAGGAGCATACCTATAAATCCGATCAGAATCCCAAATATCATACCAAGGATATCGCCCGCTACCGTTGCGCCGCAAACAACGCCTTGATGCTGCTTTGCTCTGCGACGCCTTCCTTGGAAAGCTACAAAAAAGCGAAGGACGGTGTTTATACGCTGGTTCGCCTGACCCGACGCTACGGCGGGGCACGCCTGCCCCGTGTGCAGGTTGCGGATATGCGCCGTGAGGTGCAAACGGGCAGCCTCTCCCCCTTGGGCGAGGAGCTGATGCGTGAGCTTTGTCGGGTCACAGCCGAGGGCGACCAGGCGGTTTTGTTTCTGAACCGTCGGGGATATCATCATTTTTTGAGCTGCCGCAGCTGCGGAGAGGCGCTGACCTGTCCCTCCTGCTCGGTGGCATTGACCTATCATACCCGCAAGGGCACCTATCTGGAAGGAGATCTGGTCTGCCATTGGTGCGGCAGACGCATGGCGCTTCCCAAGGTCTGTCCCGCCTGCTCCTCGGAGCATCTTGCTCCCATGGGCTTTGGCACACAGCGGGTGGAGGAGGAATTGAAGGGGGTGCTGCCCCGTTCCTCGGTGCTCCGTATGGATGCGGACACCACGTCCACCAAATTTGCCTATGATGAAATGCTGGAGCAATTCCGCACACACAAGGCAGACGTGCTGCTGGGGACGCAGATGGTCACCAAGGGGCATGATTTTCCCGACGTGACCCTGGTGGGCGTCCTTTTGGCAGATGCTTCTCTGTATCTGGACGATTACCGTGCCGCCGAGCGGACCTTTGCCATGCTGACGCAGGTCATCGGACGTGCGGGCAGAGCCAAAAAGGAGGGGTTGGCGGTGATCCAGACCAACAATCCCGACAGTGAGATCATTCGTCTTGCCGCCATGCAGGATTACGAAAGCTTTTACGAGCGGGAGATCCGCGTGCGCAAGCTGTTGACCGTCCCGCCCTTTTGCGATATTGCGCTCCTGACCGTCTCGGGAGCCTATGAGAGCGAGGTTTTAAGGGCGACCGCATGGATGAATGAGACCTTTCAG
>JAFTMU010000203.1 GCA_017452215.1 Clostridia bacterium | reverse complement strand
GAGCATTGGATCTGAGCAACGTATACGTAAGAGTTACGGTGAGCGTAC
This sequence comes from Clostridia bacterium, assembly GCA_017452215.1. Taxonomy (GTDB): domain Bacteria; phylum Bacillota; class Clostridia; order Oscillospirales; family CAG-272; genus UMGS1865. The sequence continues at coordinate 1,674 of JAFTMU010000203.1, read as the reverse complement.
CGGGATAACCCTCGTCTCCGTCGGGAGAGACGAGCGTCATGATGAGCTTCGGTTCCTCGCCATCCTCAGCCTTGACGTTCCAAATCTTGTGGGAAAAGCCAACCGCTCCCCCATGGAGAGAGTTGCCGTTGTTATTGCAAAATAGCTGATATTTTTTGCCCTCCAAGCGAAAAACGCCCTTGCAGATGCGATTTCCGATCCTTCCGACTACGGCGCCGATATATCCGGGGCTGAGTACGTAATCCCGAATAGAATCGAAGCCGAGAACCACATCGGAAAACCTTCCAAACTTATCCGGAACACGGATCTCCATGATTGCCGCTCCAAATTCGCAAATGCGAACGATCATTCCTGCGGCGTTTTTCATGGTATAGCTGTGAATGTCTTTGCCATCCTCCATGGTTCCAAAATATTGCTTTGTGATCATTTTTACTCTCCTTCGTATCCGTTGGGGTTTTTCTTCATCCAATTTGCAAGATCGATGCACATGTCCTCGATACCATTTTCTGCTTTCCAGCCCAAAAGCTCATATGCCTTTGTAGGATCGGCATAGCAGGCAGCGATATCTCCGGGACGGCGAGGGGCAATCTTATAATTGACCTTCAACCCTGTTGCTTTTTCGTATGCCTTGACGATCTCCAAAACCGAATACCCCGTTCCTGTTCCGATATTGAAATATTCGACGCCTGTGAGGGTTTCGGCTCTTTCCAACGCCTTTAAGTGCGCCTTTGCAAGATCCACAACGTGAATATAATCACGAACACCCGTGCCGTCGGGAGTGGGATAATCGTTTCCAAACACAGAAAGGCAAGGCAACTTTCCTGCCGCAACCTTTGCTACGTAAGGAAGCAGATTGTTGGGAATCCCCTTAGGATTTTCACCGATCAGACCGCTCTTGTGGGCACCAATGGGATTGAAATACCGCAGAACAGAAACACTCCAATCGTTGTCGGACACCCAAATATCCTTTAAAATGCGCTCGATCATCAGCTTGGTTTCCCCGTACGGATTTGTGGTAAACAGCGGAAAATCCTCCTTGATCGGCACCGTTTTGGGCATACCGTAAACGGTTGCAGAGGAGCTGAATACAATTCTCTTTGCATTGTATTTGCCCATCAGATCCACCAGATTGAGGGTGCTGAGCAGATTGTTACGGTAATAAAGACTCGGCTTTGCTACCGATTCGCCAACCGCCTTGAGTCCTGCAAAATGAATTGCAGAATCGATGTCGGGGTTTTCGACGAATACGCTTTCAAGTGCGTCCTTGTCGCACAGATCGATCTCGTACGTGCGGAAATCTCTCCCTGTGATCTCCTTGATACGCTCGATCGCCCGAGGTGATGAATTGCAATAATTATCCACCACAACGATGTCGTGACCTGCATTCAAAAGCTCTACCGCAGTGTGCGAGCCAATGAAGCCTGCACCTCCTGTAATTAAAATAGACATTTTCCCTTTTCCCCTTTTATTAAAATAAAATCAATTCCAAAGTACCTTTGGGTATTCCCCGTTTTCAATCAACGCCTTGATCGCTTGCTTTACTCTCTCCTTGTCCTCGGGATACGTGACTCCCTGCCACACAGAGGACGTAGGATAAACCGTTACGTCGCAAGCGCCCATCTTTTGCTGACGGTCCACGGCGGCGGGCAGATAGAACTCTGCTTTAAGCGGATT
>JAFTMU010000202.1 GCA_017452215.1 Clostridia bacterium | reverse complement strand
CGTGTTTCAGATCGCCGCTCACGAGGACGTCGTCCCACTAGGGGAGCTGTACCGCTATTGCGAGATCGCCCGAGAGCTTCTTGCGGGCGAGCACGCCGTGGGCAGAGTCATCGCCCGTCCCTTTACGGGAGAATATCCCTTCATCCGTACCCCTCGCCGCCACGATTATTCGCTGACGCCCCCCAAAAAAACCATGATCGATGTGCTTTTCCAAAACGGATACGCAACGATCCCCGTGGGCAAGATCTACGACATTTTCGCAGGCAAGGGATTTTTGGAGAGCAACCCCACCGTCAATAACGCCGACGGAATGCAAAAGACGATGGAGATCGCCAAGACCGAGTTCGAAGGCCTTTGCTTTACCAATCTGGTGGATTTTGATATGACCTATGGTCACCGCAACGACGTGGCAGGGTACGCCCGTGCCATGAGCGAATTTGACCGCTGGCTGGGTGGGTTTATGGAGCAGATGCGAGAGGAGGATCTGTGCATCATCACTGCCGATCACGGCTGCGATCCCTCCACACCCTCCACCGACCATTCCCGTGAATATACCCCCATGCTGGCACTGGGCAAGGGGATCCGCCCCGTGAATCTTGGCACACGTCAAAGCTTTGCCGATATCGGCGCCACTGTTTTGGAGTATTTCGGACTTTGCGCCGATGCCATCGACGGCAAAAGCTTCCTTGATCAGATCGCAAAAAAGGAGGAGAGAGCATGAAGCCGCCCACCGACAGAGAATTGATGCTCGAAGCCCAAAGGGCAAGACTGAGCGCCTATGCTCCCTATTCCCACTTTTTCGTAGGAGCGGCACTGCTTGCCGCCTCGGGTAAGGTCTATCTTGGATGCAATATCGAAAATGCCGCCTACGGACCTACCAACTGCGCCGAGCGCACCGCTTTTTTCAAGGCAGTCAGTGAGGGCGAGCGTGAATTTCTTGCCATTGCCATCACAGGTGGGAGAGAGGGGGAGTCCCCCGCATTTTGCGCTCCCTGCGGCGTTTGCCGACAGGTCATGGCAGAGTTCTGCAAGGGGGATTTTCGGGTGATCCTCGGTAACGCCGAGGATATCAAGCCCTACACGCTTTCCCGGCTTCTGCCCGTTACCTTTGATAAAGAAACCCTTTGAGGAGGAACGCACCGTGAGAATGTACGATATTATCAAAAAAAAGCGTGACGGCAACCCTCTGTCCACGGAAGAGATCTACGCCGTCATCGAGGGCTATACCAAGGGCGAGATCCCCGATTACCAGATTTCCGCACTTTGCATGGCGATCTACTTCCGTGGAATGACTGACGAGGAGACCACCGCCCTCACGCTTGCCGTGCGTGATTCGGGAGATCGCTTGGATCTGTCCAATATCAAGGGGCTCCGTGTAGATAAGCACTCTACGGGCGGCGTGGGAGATAAGACCAGCTTGGTCATCGCCCCCATCGTGGCTGCCTTGGGGCTCACCGTTGCCAAAATGAGCGGCAGAGGATTGGGGCATACAGGCGGCACCATCGATAAATTGGAAGCCATCAAGGGCTTCCGTACCGATCTTGACAGCGAGGAGTTCGAGCGTGTAGTCAACGAGACGGGCATTGCCATCGTAGGACAAAGCGCAACCTTGGCTCCTGCGGATAAGCTCCTTTACGCCCTCCGTGACGTCACCGCAACGGTGGACAGTATGCCCCTGATCGCTTCCAGCATCATGGGCAAAAAGCTTGCGGCGGACGACGATTGCATCGTTCTCGACGTAAAGACGGGAAGCGGCGCATTCATGAAGGCAGTGGAGGATAGCCGAGAGCTTGCCCGCCTCATGGTAGAGATCGGCAAGCGTGCAGGCAAGCGGATGTGCGCTCTTATCACCGATATGGACCGCCCCTTGGGATGTGCCGTCGGGAACTCCTTGGAGGTAATTGAGGCGATCGAGACCCTCAAAGGAAAGGGTCCTCGGGATCTGACCGAGCTTTGCATCGCTTTGGCTGCTCATATGCTCACGCTTGCCGAAAAGGGAAGCTATGAGGAGTGCGAGCAAATGGTGCATCGGGTCATCGATTCGGGGGAGGCGCTGGATGCCTTTGCCCGCATGGTCAAGGCACAGGGAGGAGACCCTGCCTACATCTATGATCCCTCGCTCTTTTCCACAGCACAATATCAAAAGGAGATCCTCTCTCCCGTGGATGGATACATCTCTTTGATGAATACTGAGCAATGCGGTGTTGCAAGCCTGTTGCTTGGGGCAGGACGTAATACCAAGGAGGACGAGATCGACCTGGAGGCAGGCATTCGCTTACTTGCCAAGACAGGAGACCGTGTCAAAAAGGGCGATGTCATTGCCTTTTTGTATACCAATCGTCAGGCAACGCTCGAAGCGGCAGAAAAGACCCTGCTGGAGTCCATCACCTTCGGCGATACTGCCCCCGAGCCCCGCCCCCTGATCTTCGATATCATTGCATAACAACCAAATATAGGACGGAGATCGAGATAAATCCCTTGCGGGATTTTCGATATACGCCTGCGGCGTTCGATATGTGCTGACGCACTCGATATGTTTGCTGTGCAAACGAGGGATTTATCTCATATCGAATTGGAGCGTAGTGACAATATATCGAGCTTGAGCGTAGCGAAAGCATATCGAGTCAACGCAGTTGACATATCGACAGAAGAAAAAACAAGAGCAAGAATAGAAGGATTTGCTTCCTTTTACTCTTGCTCTTTCTGCTTGCACTTTCACTAAAGTCATAATTCCACGCTAAGAATACCACCCATTCATCTTCGCCTTTGTTATTTTTTCTCAAAGAGTATAATCCGCTCCTCCGCAGAATAGAATGTACCATCGAAAAGCTGTAAAAAGGAGCGAAAACATATGGACAACTACAAAAAAGCGGATCGGAGCCATGCACGGGTGCAGGCAGTGCTTTGCGATCGCACGGTCATGACCGATCTTTCCACCGATTTTTCTCTGCCGGATTATCAACCCGAGATCAAACGGCTGCTCAGAGTTCACGCCACCGTCTCTCCTCCCGACAAGTACGTGGGAGCGGCAAACGCCGAGTTTTCGGGCTCCGTCGATTACAGCATTTTGTATGCGGCAAACGACGGAGGCTTATATTGCGCAACCCAGGCAGGGGAGTATCAATTCAGCGTTCCAACGGAGATGGGCACGGATTTTGATATCGGAGAGGGCTTGGTATGCGACGTGGAAACCGTCTCGGATATGTGCACGGGACGTGTGGCAGGTCCCCGAAAGCTTTCTGTCAAATGCCGCCTGCGTTCCCATGTTCGCATGCTGGGAACGAAAATTCTGGAGGAAAGTATTCTCGGTGCCAAAGAGGATACGGTACAAAGACTGCGGGGCAGTGCCGAGTGCAGCAAGGTGTTCACAGGCTCGGGAGAAGCGTTGCACCTGGCAGACGAGATCCTTTGTGACACAGAGGGCGAGAATTTGCGAGTGATCTCTGCCACGGGAGAGGTCTATATCAGCGAGGCGGTTGCGGGGAGCGGATGCGTCAACTGCCGTGGCGAGGTCAATATGAAATTGCTCCTGTGCCACGAGGGAAGCGGGGAAGCGCCGATGGCGCAGTGGCGTAAGATTCCCTTTTCCCAAAGCGTCCTGACCGACGGGACAGAGGTCAACTGCGAATGCTCTGCAAAGGGCGTTTGCTCGGATATCACCGTCACCGTGGAGGATGGCAGGATCTTATGTGAGGTAGCGGTGAGGATCGAGACTAAGGCGATTCGGAACGAATCGGTGTTCTATACACGGGATGCTTATTCCACCGAGGCAGACGGGCAAACCAAATATCAGACTTGCCATTTTCCAAAGCTGATCAAGATCACCGAGGGCAATTTCTCCCTCAATACCATGCTTCCCTTGGAGGAGGCAGGCATTCGGTCGGGGCAGAATGTTGTGGATATTCTCCTGTCTCCCACACTCACCGAGCTTGAAAACGAGAACGGAAAGTATATCCTCACAGGCAAATGCCGTTGCCATGCCATTTTGGCAGGGGAGGAGGACCTTGGCGCACAGGAATTCGAGATTCCACTCCGTTATGAAACGCAGGGAAGTGAGGAAGCAGTCAGCACGTACGAGGCAACCGTCACACCCCTTTCCTGTCGGGTACGAATGGATGGCGAGCGAATCGGTATTGACGCCGAGCTTGCGGTCTCCCTTATCGCCATGGGTGAGACCAAGATCACGTACCTCAGCGAAGCCGTCTTTGACCAGCCCCTCTCTCATTCCGGAGCATTCTATACCGTGTGTTACCCCTCCACAGAGGACACCCTTTGGAGCGTAGCCAAGCGGTACCATCAATCGGTCGCAACCGTGTCGGAGGCAAATCCATTACCTCCCTCCACTGCCGCCGATTCTCACGAATCCCTTGCAGGGGTATCCTATCTGCTTGTATAAAAGAAGGGGCTGTCTCAAATTTGCAATTTGAGACAGCCCCTATATCAGACAACGCCACTCTTTTATTCGTACTGTGGCTGAAACAATCGATTTTGTTCTGACTTTTATCATCGACTACCCGATGTTGCGAACGCACGATTGTTGCTCACGGAAAATTAGTTGTATGTTGGCGTTGCAGATACCTATGTTACGGTGAAGCAGCTTCACTTGTCTTGGGATTTTTATTCTTCAAAGTTTGCAAGATTCAGAATCTCCTTGCCTTTTCTTTTGGCGTGCTTATAAGTCGTGTACGCTCCACCCCAATCGTGATCTACGTAAGCCACCACATAGTCAGCTTTTTCTACCATATACTTGTTCCGATAGGAAATAGCAAACCTTGGCGGCTTATCTTCAATTTCGGGATAAAGAATGGAATCGTACCTTGTCTGTTGGTAGTCTAAGTGATTTCTTTGGTACTCCACGGTCAGATACGGCGTGACAAATACAAGAGATATGTCAGGGTGTGTTTCTTTATATTTCTTGCAACAGCTGTAAGCAAAATTGTCAAAATCCCCGTAACCGCCCAAATACATATCGGCGGGTTGATTTCCTACTTTATCTCCAAAAAATGAAAGTATTTTTTGTTCGTATTCCTCTGATTTAGAGAAATGGGAGTGTCCGCAAAAAGTCACAATCATAGCTCAATCCTCCTTTATGTAGGTATACCTACATATTATATCATACTTTTGGAAAAAATCAAGTGTATGTAGGTACACCTTCTTATAATTTTTTCGGTTTCTTGGTAAAATATATACGTAGGTAAATCTACGGAGTTAAATCTTCTTATTGGGGGGTATCAATTTGACTGTAAATGACGCTGTTGCAAAGCGTATTTCCAAGTTGTTGCAAGAAAAAGATATGTCCCAGTATCGTTTGGAGCAGGAATCGGGAATACAACACGGAAGTATGCAGTGTATAATGAATGGACG
>JAFTMU010000020.1 GCA_017452215.1 Clostridia bacterium | reverse complement strand
GGGAGCATCGGGGCGTCTGCCTGCTCCAAAGCCGGAGGGAGCGGCGGGTCTTGCAGGTGCGCCTGCCCCTTGGGGACGTGCACCTGCCGATTGTTGCATTCCATAGTTTCCGGGAAGCCCATTCTGCTGCGGACGGTAGGGATTTCCGGTATAAGGCTGACGGGCAGCAGGACGGGCTGCGGGCGCCGCCTTCTCGGGTGCGCTCTCTGCCTTTGCGTTCTTTTGCGCTGCTTCCTTCTCTGCCTCCTTGGGTGCGGCTGCGTTCTGCGGACGTGCCGTTTCCTTCTTCTCCTCTGCCTTGACGGGAGCAGGAGTCTGTGCCTCCATGACCTTTTCTGTCACGGGGGGCTTTTTCTCCTCTGCGGGTGCGCTCTCCCGGGCAGTCTCATCTGTTCCCTTGGGTGCAGGAGCCTCCTCCGCTTTCTTCTCCTCTGAGGTCTTTGCCGCCTTGGTCGCCTTTTTGACCTTGGAGGGAATATAGGTCACCCCATCAAGATAGCTCCCGATATCTGAGATCTGATTTGCCTGTGTCAGGTCCTCAAACAAAATATCAAATTCCAAGGGCTCCAACGCCTTTTGCGTTGTTTTTGCCTCGATGCCGTTTTTGGCGAGCATCTCGACCAAGTCCTTGCTCTTCATGCCAAGGTCCTTTGCAAATTTGGTGATTTTGAACTGTTGATTCATTGTAGAAGCCATATTTCCTCCTAAGTCCCCGTAAGACCGCAGACGCCTACGGGATCATAATATTTCGGTTCGGCCGCAGACCGAAGCCGTTGATTTCACGTTTGATCGGGATCCAGCTTTGCGGTGATCAGGCGGGCAAGATTTTCGTCGGTCACCGCCACAGCGGCAAGACGTGCGCTCTTTCCCACGGCATGGGCAAGTGCTTCCCCGTCCACGGGCGCCGTAACCAATCGGGCGCCGTAAAAGGCGCATCGGTCAGAGAGCCGCTTGGCGGAGTTTTGCGCATTGTCCCTTGCTGCCAGCACCAAAAGCACCGGTTTCCCTTTTTTCATTGCTTCGCAGATCATGGGCACGCCATAGATCAATGCCCCCGCCTTGGCGCAAAGCCCCAGGGCGAAAAGCAGCGAGCGAAGCTCGTTTGTTTCATTCATCGCCGTTTTCCATCTCCCGCTCCATCGCATCGTAAACGGCATCCGGGATCTCACATTCCAGAGTGCGGTCGATGCGGCGGCTCTTGCGGGCCTTTTGCAGACACTTGACGTCGTGGCAAAGATAAGCGCCCCGTCCGGATTTCTTTCCCTTGAAGTCAAGGGAGATCTCCCCCTCGGGACTGCGCACCACACGCAAAAGCTCTGCCTTCGGCTTATGTTCGTTGCATCCCATGCACTGACGCATCGGGATCTTCTTGATCTTTTTTTCCATGGATCATTCGTCGTCGGACTTGATGTCGATCTTGCATCCCGTCAAGCGAGCGGCAAGACGGGCGTTTTGTCCCTCCTTACCAATGGCAAGAGAGAGCTGATCGGGAGCCACCTGAACACGGCAGGCACGCTCACCCGTCATGGTCACCGAGAGGACCTCGGCAGGAGCCAATGCAGCGGCAATATACTCCTCGGGCTTTTCGCTGTAACGGACGATGTCCACCTTTTCCCCGTGCAACTCGTCAAGAATGCTTGCAATACGTGCACCCTTGGGGCCGATACAAGCGCCTACGGGCTCAACGTCCTCGTCTCTCGACCATACCGAGATCTTGGTACGGGAGCCTGCCTCACGGGCAACCCCCTTGACCATGACGATGCCGTCGGCGATCTCGGGGACCTCCAATTCAAACATACGGCGAACCAATCCTGCGTGCGCTCTGGAGAGGGTCACCACAGGACCTCTTGCCTCCTTGTTGACCTCCATGACGAACACCTTGATCTTTTCGCCAACGGTAAAGGTCTCGCCGGGGATCTGCTCGGAGCGGATCAGAACGGCACGGCTGGTATCGGTCTCCAACAGCACGTTTCCGCTCTCACGGTCCACCTTGCTGACGGTGGCGGTGATGATCTCCTCGTGCTTGTTTTCATACGCTTCCTGCATTGCCTGTCTTTCGCCCTCACGGATGCCCTGAATGATCACCGACTTTGCAGCGGCAGCGCTGAGACGGCGGAAGTTCTTGGTCTTGACCTCGGTCTCCACCACAGAGCCCAGAACGTATTTTTTGGCAATGCACTTGGCATCGGCAAGAGAGATCTGCGTTTCGGGGTTCTCCACCACCTCAACGACCTCCTTTTGCTGATACAGTCTGACGTCCTTCTTGTTGGGATCGATCAAAACACGCACGTTGGTATTATTGCCGTATTCCTTTTTGTATGCGGAGATGAGAGCCGCCTCGATCTTTTCGATCATGTAGCCGGCGGGGATACCTCTTTCCTTTTCAAGCAGATCAAGGGCGGTAAAAAACTCTGTGTTCATTGCTTTAAAATCCTTTCTTATCTATCACCGTTTGGTTGAATCAGTCAAATTGATAACGAGTTTTCAGCATTGCGATAGCCGAACGTGGGAAAGCCAAAGGCTCTGCGTCCTCCTTGACCCGAACCAGCACGTTTCCTGCCTCGTCCAAGCCTTCCAGAACTCCAAGATGGCTCTTGGCGCCAAAGAGAGGAGCATACAAGCGGACCTCTACGTCCCAATCCGTGCAGGCACAGATCTGCCAATCCTCCTTGAGCTCCCGCTCCACGCCGGGAGAGGAGATCTCCAGATGGTAAGCGTCCTGAATGGGATCCGTCTCGTCCAACAGGGGGTCGATGGCACGGTGCATTTTCTCGCAGTCGTCAAGGGTGATGCCCTCCTCGCTGTCGATGGTGATGCGCAGATACATATCCGAGCCAACCTTCACGTATTCCACGTCCCAAAGGACGTATCCGAGCTCCTCGGCAAGGGGCTCCGCAATTTTGCGGACGGCGCCCACTACACCCGTAGCGTTCTTTTTCATATCATTTCCTCTTTTATAGCCACTTTTTTATTTTTCCAAAAATTAAGAGCGGGTCTCTCTCAAAGCCCACTCTCCATCTTACTATACTCTACCATATCGTAGTATATCACAATTTTTTCCCTTTTGCAACCCTTTTTATAAAAAAAATGAAACTTTTACGTTTTTTATTGAAAGCAAGGGCGTTTGTTAGGAGAAGAAATACGGGGGAGGAACTTTTCGAGAAAAGATTCCTCCCCCGTACCCCCTCTTCAAAAGCTTTTGAACGTGGGGTATATAAAACTTGAAT
>JAFTMU010000201.1 GCA_017452215.1 Clostridia bacterium | reverse complement strand
GTGTCAAGGCGGTGCTTCGCCGTTGTCAGGCGCATACCCACCAAAATGACGACGAGGTGATCAAATTCGAGAACATCGAGATCAGCCTGCAAAAATACGAGCTGAAGCTCAAGGGCAGATCGGTGGACATTCCTCCCAAGGAATTGGAGCTCTTGTATTTTCTTGCATCTAATTATAACCGTGTTTTCACCCGTGATCAGCTTTTGGATAAGGTATGGGGCTTTGATTATTTGGGAGACAGCCGTACGGTTGACGTTCACGTCAAGCGCCTGCGTGAAAAATTGGAAGGGGTCTCTGATAAATGGATCCTCAAAACCGTTTGGGGCGTGGGCTATAAATTTGAGCTTCTGAACTGATTTTACGTTTTGATCGGCGCATCGGAGCATGATGCGCCGAAACTTACTTTAAGGGGACGTGAGTATGTCTGATAATTTTGAAAAAAAGAATCATTCCTCCACCGAGGCCCCTCCCGAGGAACAATATTTTTACCGTTGGAATTATTCCGATCAGGTCGCCTTTGACCGTTCCGTGGAGGAAAAGCAACGAAAAAGCGGTGTTTTAATTTATACCTTGATCCTTACAGCAGTCTTTCTTGTCTGCTTTTCCATATTGATCGGTCTTTTGATATGGAATCAAGGCACTGACCACACAGAAAATACACTCATGGGAGATGCTTTGACCACAAGCCAGGTCAGCGAGCTGGTCTCTCCTGCAACCGTGTTGATCTACTCCACCAAAATGAGCGGATACGGCTACGGTACGGGATTTTTTATTTCCGATGACGGCTATATTGTAACGAACAATCACGTGGTTGAAGATGCTCTTGCCATCACTGTAAGACTTTATTCTGGAGAGGAGCTTGCCGCTGTTTTGGTGGGAGGCTCGGCTGAGGATGACGTTGCCGTTTTAAAGGTCCCCGGATATAGCTTTCCATGCGTTATGATAGGGGATTCCTCTCTCCTTAGCGTAGGAGACAAAGCAATCGCTATTGGAAACCCGTCGGGCGAGGAAGGATCCTGAACCACCACGCAGGGCATCATTTCTGCGCTGAACCGTAAGATCTCTGTGACGGGAGAGGGATATATTGGAGAGTTGACCATGATACAGACCGACGCTCCCGTAAACACCGGAAATTCCGGCGGACCTCTTTGCAACGAATACGGTGAAGTCATCGGTATCGTTACCAGAAAGATGAGCGACTACGAGGGCATTGGTTATGCGATCCCGATCAACGCTGCCATGCAAACGGTCAATGCGATCATCGACGGAACGCTCGGGGAATTGGATTCTTCGATTTCACAGATCCGTCCCACGATCGGGATTACCGTGCAAAACATCCAAAAGGGAGATCAATACCGCCTTGGCAACGAGACATATACGGCATCTGCCACAGGTGTGATCGTAACCAAGGTGGAGGAAACGGGCGGCGCATACGGTGTGTTGGAGATCGGGGATATCATCTTCGAGGCAGACGGCACCACTGTTACAGGCATGGATATCTTGCAGAAGCTCCTGTACCAATACCGTGTCGGTGACGTGCTGCAATTAAAGATCATGCGAGGTGACACTCGGCTTGAAGTTTCCGTCAAACTTGGCGTTAGCAACTAAAAATCAAAAATACGCTCACGGGAAAACCCGTGGGCGTATTTATATTACATTTATTACATTATCGTTAATTTAATATTTTCGTCAGCACCAAGATGCAAAGAAAGCAGCCCGTTCTCCACGGTGTAGACCTTACCGTTTTCATTTGTAAAGGACAAGGTTTTTTGCTTTTCCGGAAGCTCCAATACACAATTGCTGTCAAAATCAGAGTGAAGTGAAAGCTCCTTGACCTCGTAGTTCTCCCAACGGAGCGAGACCTCGTATCCGCCTCTTGCACGCAAGCCATAAAAGCTTCCATGATCCCAACGGGAGGGAAGTGCGGGGAGAAGAGCGATCACGTCCTCATGACTCTGTATCAGCATTTCACTCATTGCCGCAACGTAACCGAGATTTCCATCGATCTGGAAAACGTCGTTGTCTCTATTGGGGCGAACGAATACATCCAAAAGATTGGGTTGTACATGATAGGTCGCAAAGCGATTCAACAGTCCGTAGGCCTGCTCCGCACGGCGAAGTCTTGCAACCGCACCGCCAAGATACGCCATGCTCCAACCAACGTTAGAGGCGCTGGAAGCGCCATTTCCTTGTCCCGAAAGGCGACGGTCAATAGTGACGCCGACCGCACGGTAGATCTCAGGGGTGCTCCGATTGATAATAAAGCTGGGGAAGATGCCATAAGTGTGGGAGGTATGGCGATGTCCAACCTCGGTCTCCTCGTAATCCTCGATCCATTCCATCAGTTGACCGAATTTACCTACGGAAAGAGGAGGCAGCCTCTTGATTGTTTCTCTTACATCCGCCACATCCTTGTCCTCAATACCAAGGATCTTGGCGCTCTCCAGATAGATACGGAAGAGCGTATCTATCATTTCAATATCCATGGTAGAGCTGGAGGTCAGGTAGCAGTTGTACTTGTTTCCGTTTTCGTCATTGACAAAATAATGGTTTTCGGGAGAGGTAGAGGGAGCCAGCACCAAGCGCCCTTTGCAATCGGTTTCAAGATTATCCAAGAAAAACAGGGAAGCCTGATGCACAAATTCAAACGCCTGCTCTTTCAGGAATTTTTTATCCTTGGTAAAGAGATAATGCTCCCACATATGAAGCGCCAACCAGGAAGCGCCGTGAGGCCACAGTCCCCAAAGTCCGTCGGCAGGAGCAGTATACCCGTAAACATCACTCAAATGATGTACCACACAGCCACGGGTATTGTATCCGATTCTCGAAGTCTTTTTTCCGGATTCCAGAAGATACTTGTTCATGTAGTCAAACAAGGGTAGGTGGCACTCGGAAAGATTCACGGTTTCAGCAGCCCAATAGTTGGCTTGCAGGTTAATGTTGGTGTGATAGTCACCGCTCCATTCGCAAGCGTCCCCCTCTGACCAAATCCCTTGCAGGTTCGCAGGAAGAGTGCCGTTGCGGCTGGAGGAGATCAGCAAATATCTGCCGAATTGCCACTGGGTCATAAATTGGGACTCATCCTTGGGTTTGTTCCAACGACGAAGCTTGAACAGCTCGGTTTGAGGGATCTCCGCCATTTCCGCCAAGGCAGGCAGATCTACGTCTGCACGCTTCATCAAAGAAGAAAAATCGGCAACGTGGCGAGCCTTGATCGCCTCGTAATCCAGCACTGCGGGGAATTTCACAGCATCTACGTATCCCTCGCCGTGACTGAATTCGGTTTCAATGGCGATGTAAACGCAAAAGCTCTTTGCGTCCGAAACAACAATGTCACAGTTGTCACAAGCAACGGTGCCGTCACTCATAACACGGATCTTGATGCAGAATTTATGATCGCCGAATACCGTTTTTGCAGTTGCCGTGATCTGATCGTTTTCGGCGGACAGGGAAAGGATTCTCTCTCTGTCATACATTACTCTGGCAGATATCGGAGAGTTAGAGGAGGTGACACGACAGACGATGACGTTATCGGGATAGGAGGCAAAGTACTCACGGGTATAATGAGAGCCATCCTTATCATACTCCACAGTGGCAATTCCGTTTACCAGATCCAAGGTATGGCGGTAGCCACGGCAGTGGTCGTTTTCATGAAGGGAGATCGAAAGCTTTCCTGCACCCTCAAAGGAGCGAATACGGTTAAAGCAATTGTCGAATTCCGTTTTTGCCAATTTGTCTGCCTCTGCGGGCTTGTCTTGAAGAAAGAGATCACGGATTCGACGGATTTTCTCAGGCATCTTGGGATTTGGGCCGATTCCTTTGCTCTCGGACCAGATGGTCTCCTCGTTCAGGTGTATCCTTTCGCAGCCTACACCGCACATCAGGGTCGCCCCCATTCTTCCGCAACCGATAGGCACGCTCTCTAACCAACGCCTCGGCTGAACGTTATCAAAAATCTTATAATTCTTCATTTTTTCTCCATTCTCCATTGTATTAAAAAATTGAAGGATCAATTTTGCTCACGCATATTATACAGTATCTGATTTGAAAAAACAATAGTTTTTTTTATTTTCCTTTTAAAATTTTTTCGGCACGTTTTTTTCTCAAAGTTCTTGACGGAATATGCTGTTTTTGTTATAATATAAGGTATATTATCCGCATCACCGAGAGGGGGATATGCTTTATGAGATTTGTAGTAAAAATCGGTACGTCAACCTTGGCTCACGCCACGGGGCTTCTGAACATTCGCCGTGTGGAGGAGCTTTGTAAGGTATTGAGCGATTTAAAGAACAGCGGACACGAGGTGATCTTAGTTTCCTCGGGGGCTATCGGTATGGGGGTGGGTAAGCTCTCCCTCAAGGAGCGCCCCGAGGATATCCCAACCAAGCAGGCAGCCGCTGCCGTCGGGCAGTGCGAATTGATGTATACATATGACCGCCTGTTTCAAAAGTACCATCACACGGTAGCGCAGCTTCTGCTTACAGGCGCAGATTTCCGCCACGATGACCGTTATCATAATTTCCAAAATACCATGCAGCGCCTTTTGGAGCTGGATGTTCTTCCCATCATCAACGAAAACGATACCATCGCCACCGATGAGATCAAGGTAGGGGACAACGATACGCTCTCTGCCATGGTTGCTGTCAGCATCAAGGCAGACCGTCTGATTCTACTCTCCGACATTGATGGGCTCTACACTGCCGATCCTCACAAGTACGCCGATGCCACCTTGATCCACGAGGTTGCCGATCTTTCCGAAGACATTCTGGCGCTTGCAGGCGATAAGGGCTCCTCTCTCGGCACGGGAGGCATGAAAACCAAGCTCCATGCCGCAGAGATCTGCATGAAGGAGGGCTGTGAGATGGTGATTCTCAACGGAGCCTCTCCCATGCTTCTATATGACCTTTTTGACGGAAAGCATGTGGGTACCCGATTTATTGCAAAAGGAGCAATCCAATGACCACTCTTGAAATTTTAAAGCAAGCAAAGGCGGCAACCGCCTCTCTTGCGCTTCTTACCGCACAACAAAAAAATGATGCACTCCTTTCTATGGCAGATGCCTTGGAATCCTCTGTGGAGGAGATCTTATCCGCCAACGAGCAGGACGTCAAAGCAGTGCAGGATAGCATGAACTCTGTCATGATCGACCGCCTGCGCCTGACCCGGGAACGCATTCATGCAATGGCAGAGGGAATTCGTGACGTAGTCAAGCTTCCCGATCCCGTAGGAAAGATCACCGATTCCTTCACCCGTCCCAACGGGATCAAGGTCAGCAAGATGCGTGTTCCCATGGGTGTGGTGGCAATTATTTACGAAAGCCGTCCCAACGTCACCTCCGATGCGGCGGCGCTGGCGCTGAAAAGCGGCAACGTCTGTGTTCTGCGTGGAGGCAAGGAGGCCTACCGTTCCTCCACCGCAATCGTCGATGCTATGCGTCAAGGACTTGCCAAGCTTGGACTTTCGCAAAATTTCATCAACATTTTGGAGGATACCACCCGTGCAGGTGCAAACGAATTGATGACTGCTACCGAGTACGTGGATCTTTTGATCCCCCGTGGTGGCGCAGGACTGATCCGTGCCTGTGTGGAAAACGCAAAGGTTCCTTGTATTCAAACGGGAACAGGCATCTGTCACGTATACGTGGACGAAAAAGCCGACCTTGCTATAGCACTCAATATCATCGAGAACGCCAAGACCTCACGCCCCTCTGTGTGTAATGCCGAGGAGGTCTGTATCGTCGCAAGAAGCGTTGCCGAGACGTTCTTACCTATGCTCAAAAAGCGACTGGTCGAGGACCGCATTGCAAACGGACAACCGCCCGTAGAACTACGCCTGGACGGGGAAGCCATTGAAATCATCGACGGAACGCCCGCAACCGACGCCGACTTTGACACCGAGTTTTTAAATTACATTCTCGCCGTTAAGATCGTTTCCGACGTCAAGGAGGCGGTTGCCCACATAGCGGCGCATTCCACACACCACAGCGATGCAATTATTACAGCGGATCAGACTGCGGCATCCTATTTTACCTCTGCGGTAGATAGCGCAGCCGTATACGTCAACGCCTCCACACGCTTTACCGACGGTGGCGAGTTCGGTCTTGGTTGCGAGATCGGCATCTCCACGCAAAAGCTCCATGCAAGAGGTCCTATGGGCTTGGAGGAGCTGACTACCTATAAATATGTAATCAACGGTAACGGACAGATCCGTTGATAGGAAAGGAACAGCACATGAAATATCAATTTGGTTTTATCGGCTGCGGAAATATGGGCGGTGCATTGGCAAGAGCCGTGGCAAAATCGGTTCCCGCAAGCGCCATCGCACTCTGCGATATGAGTACTGAGAAGGCAGAAGAATTGGCAAATTCCATCGGTGCCGTTGCCACCGATCTGAAAACACTTGTGAAAAGCTCTGCATATATTTTCCTCGGTGTCAAGCCTCAGGGCTTTGATGCCTTGTTCCAAGAAATTCGCCCGTATTTGGGAGAACGAGAGGAAAACGCCGTTCTCATCACTATGGCAGCAGGTCTTTCCATCAGCGCAGTGGAATCCCTTGCAGGCGCATCTTTGCCTGTCATTCGCATCATGCCCAACACCCCCGCATCGGTTGGCGAGGGGATGATCCTTTATACTGCCAATTCCAAAGTCACCAAGGACCAAATAGCGGTGTTTCTCTCGGCGCTGAAAGGCGCAGGAAGATTAGATCTAATCCCCGAGGAAAAGATCGATGCCGCAAGTGCGCTTTCCGGGTGCGGTCCTGCGTTTGTTTATCTGTTTGCCGAGGCGCTTGCCGACGGAGCGGTGGAATGCGGACTTGCCCGTGAAAAATCCAATCTTTACGCCGCACAGACCCTTCTGGGAGCGGCAAAGCTGCTTTTGGAAAGCGGAAAGCATCCGGGAGAATTAAAGGATGCGGTTTGCAGCCCCGGAGGAACGACGATCGCAGGTGTGCACGCCCTGGAGGAGGGCTCCTTCCGTGCCTCGGTCATGGATGCCGTCACCGCTGCCTACGAAAAGACCTTAAAACTAAAGAAATGATATACAAAAAAGCCGCAAGTTATCTTACGGCTTTTTTGTTATATTCCAATTATTTCAGGTTTGCGATCACACGGTCAACCCACTCAAAAATAGCAGTGCGTTCCTCGGGCTTTACCGAGCCGCCAAAAATGGGGAGACCGCCGTTGATGTAAAGGACCTCATCATAAACGGCATTGTTAGCAACCTCTGCAATGATCTGCTTTACTCTGTTGGCAGCATTCTCATCACCGTCAATGATCAATGCAATATTCTGCGCACGTGCCTTGGTCAGCTCTTGGCAGAAAAGGCGAATCGAATCCTTCACGTCACCCTTTGCGGTAAGCATTAGAATAACGATTCTTTCCTTGTCGCAGGAGTATGCGGGGGGAATGGTATCTACTGCATTGACACCGAGGTCGTAGTGTGCCTTGATCTCGTTTGCAATAGTTTTGATCTTCTTTTTGCCCGAGTCGTAAAGGACTCTCATTTTGATTGCCATGGTTTTTCTCCTTTAAAAATATCATATAAGCTTCGCAAAAAACTTTACAAAGACATTATACCATATAATGTTTCAAAAATCAACTCTAAAAAGTCCTCATTTTGCCATTTTTTGCGGATTTTTCAAGGTGTTTGAGGCATTAAGACCTTTTGTCTCGTCCAAATGGGGAATTGGATTTGAGAATTTCATCCGAAAGCTCCATTTTATTGCTGAAATATTTGTCCCATTTATGCTTGCGGTGTCGTGAAATCAAGCATTCCGTCACGATCCAAGCACTCATTGCAAGAACGAAAAAGATCAAGCCTGCTACAAACACTCTGTTTTTCATAATGTTCTGTATATCCTTCAAGGTGCTTGCCACGGCGCTTCTTTCTGCGTCTGCCGTAGCGTACAGCTTCACCGTGCCCAAAACACGATCCCCGTACACCACCGCCAAATAT
>JAFTMU010000200.1 GCA_017452215.1 Clostridia bacterium | reverse complement strand
TCCTATGTATACTTGGATTCCATTTTCACGGTAGAGGGCTTTGAGGGATTCGGGGAGACCGTCATCGGTAATATAGGAATAACGGGGGCTCATGTCGTCCATCTTTAAGAGGGAGCGCTTTTCAAATTTGCTACTATCCGCCAAAACGAAAACTGAATCCGAGGAGGCGCCAAGTTGTTTTTGAATCTGCAAGAGACCGTTGTGGTAGCTACATATGCCGTATTCCAAGGAAACGGCACCCGGGAAAAGGAATGCCTTTTTTGCGTGGAGATCACGGAGCATGCCGAGGGTGGGCTCTCCGCAAAACGCTCTCTCCTCCCTGAGATAAAAGCCGCCGCAGAGGATCACGGAGATCTCCTTATGGTTGGCGAGAATGGAGAACACGTCAAGCGAGTGGGTGATGACGGTAAGCTTTGTGAAGCGTTCCTTGATCGCTTCGGAGAGAAAGATGGCAGTGCTGCCCTCATCGATGGCGATCACATCGTTTTCCGAGATGAATTCCAGCGCCTTTTTTGCCAGCGCACGCTTTCCGTTGTGGTGGGCTTCATGGCGTTGCTTTAACTCCATGGGGGATTGCATTGCGCCTTGGAGCATGGCGCCTCCGTGAACCCGCAGAAGCTTTCCTTGCTGTTCCATTGTCAAAAGGTCACGGCGAACGGTCTCGGTCGAAGTGGCAAAGCGCTTGACCAATTCCGAGGTCAACACGGCACCGCTGGATTGCAGCAGCTCGTAGATTTTATCTTGTCTTTCTTTTGCAAACATTTCCACATACCTCCAAACATATCCACATAATAACACATATATGCAGGTTTGTCAAGCGGCTTTTAAAAAAAGGCAAAAAAATGATAAAAATCTCAAAAAAAGTATTGACAAAAGCAATTTGATGTGATATAATACATTCTGTTATGCGGGTATGGCGGAATTGGCAGACGCGCTAGATTCAGGTTCTAGTGGGGGCAACTTCGTGAAGGTTCAAGTCCTTTTACCCGCACCAACAAAAGCAGGGTGGCAACAGCCACCCTGCTTTTGTTCATGTGAGTAAATGGCTCGCAGAATCTCACTGCAAAAAGCTTGCATTTTGCCATAGCGCCGAAATGGCAAAGGAAGTTGCAGAAGCTGTGGAGGGCGCTTGTGAAGAGTTCGTCTGATCTTTTTTTTGGAGCTTTTCACCACTTTGATCTCAAAAAAAGCCGTTTTAAAAAACTTTTCCCCACTGTATTGACAGCGATTTTTTGATATGGTATAGTAGCATTGAGAGATAAAAACAAGGAGAGTTTTAATGAAAAAATATATTGCCGTTTTGCTTTGCTTGATTATGATAATATCGTTGATTTCATGTGACACCGTGAATAAAAACAGACCTGCAGAAAACGATATTGCGATGCAAATGTATGCGGCGGCAATCAATGATGAAATCTGCGTTTTTGATGAACACTTGGGCGAAATTAAATTAAAAGCCTGCCGTTTTCCGAGCAACAATGTAAGATTGGATGAGTGTAAATTACTCACGAAAGCGATACTGGATATGGATCAAGATGGTGTCAACGAATACGTTATTAAATCGCCCGATAATAAATATATCATTTTACGACACTATAACGCTAAAGTGTACAGTTATTACTTGGATATCTGTGATTATTATAAATTCAACACAGACGGAACTTTTTATTGGAATGATTCTTCCGTAACAGGGGCTTGGGAAGGCGGATTAAACAAAATCATCTTTGACGGAGAAACGTTAAACATAAAATCTATCTACAGTCTTAAATATTCCGAAAATTCCGCAATGAATTATGAATATTACATAGAGGGAGAGGCTGTTGCGGAAGATGAATATTATCATTATCGTAACGATATACACAACGAGGCAATGAGTTTTTCTCATTTTGATTTGACGTGTTCATATCCCATCACGGCAGAGAAAGCATGGGATTTGGCAAACGCATATTGGGATAACCAAGACGGCCGCACGGATGGCGGTGCCGGAACAATTTTCACCGCCAGAATCGTGTTGATCGACACACCGAATTCTGACACGAATTATTATCGCATTGCTTTTCAGGTGGAATTTACCTCAAACGTTAGGGAGGGTGGGGAATGTATGCCGCCTTATCACATCAATTCATATGACCAAATATTGGTGAATGCTTTTACGGGAGAAATTATAGCATCCACATACGAACCGAACGGCAAGGGCATTTCCGTTGAGGAAGCGATAGAAATTGCAAAAAATGATTGTGAATATATCGATTTTGATAATGAAGAAAGCGGATATCGTGTTGAGCATGCAGTCAATGCCATGGCTCCCGATCATGTTTACGTCATCGCCATTCAAAAATACGTTGTCGATCACTATTCTGTTGATACAGTAAGATGGGTAGATAAATACACAGGGGAAATCATTTCTCCATATTATGTGTATGGTAAATAAAGGAGTAAAAATGAAAAAAATTGTTGCTATTTTGGTGTGTTCAATTATGGTATTATCTTTGTTTGCCTGCAACGATAATGTAAAGGACGATGAAAATAACCATACAAACAGCAATACGAATAATGAAACAAGCGCTGATGATCCGGAGCAAGAAACTCCCACTGAGTATGGAAAAATATTGGATATGTATCGCAGTATCATTGAACTTCTCCCAAATCACTCCGATTTAAAAGAGACGATGGATGGGTATTGTGCAGATCTTGGTATTGTTGATGAGTCAGAAAAAGAGCTTTTTATAAAACTTTTTGGTTCTACCTTTGATTTTAAGAAGCTTCCCCCTTACAATCTCTCATGCGGATACGCTACGAAAGACCTCAACGGTGACGGGGTGGACGAGCTTGTTTTACTGAACGATGACTATATGGTGATTGCAATATTTTCCGTAGCGGACGGTAAGCCTTTATTACTTCGCAATTATAGGACACGGGTTCGTGCTTGGATAGATGAAAAAGGATGGATCCACGAAAACGGAAGCAGCGGTGCGGATTTTTCTACGAATGCCGTCTGTAAAATTGCCGATGGCGGCGCAGCTATGGAGTTGATCGCCGAATTTGGTACGAATGGACATGAATGGGTGAACGATATTGCTCACACCAAGTACTATCAACTAGTAAACGGTGAGCGGGTAGATATTACCGAAGCAGAGCACAGTGCCTTGGAAGAGCAATACGTTAGATATTTGGGTTATGCCGAGTGTGGAGAAGAGACCAAGAAATATTCGGGTCTTACCTTTATTCCGTTGTATACCGAAGCAGAGAAGGCTATGGAAATGTACGGTAAGGCGCTGAACAACGAGATTAAGGTGTATGAGACCAATATAGAAGAATATCATTACCTGAAAGATTGCAAAACGCCCTATGATCGAATTCCGCTTTGCGATTTAGAAAGCTTGGGATATGTGTATATGGACGTGGACGGAGATTCCCAAAATGAGCTGGTCATCTCATGCGGGGACATCCTGGTGTTGCGGTATTATGACGGTGTGGTTTACGTTTATCCATTTACATTCAGGAATATGTATCACTTAAATACAGACGGCTCATATCATTGGAATCACAACGGACAGAATTTTGAATACGGGGAAAACCAACTTGCTTTTGATAAAGAAAAATTAAAGTCAAAAGAGCTTTGGCACATCGTCAACGATGGAGAGCCGAATGCCGAGTACTATATCGACGGTAAGCAAGTCACACATGAGGAAATCTTAAAATACTTGGAAAACAATCAAAAAACAAGAATTGGATTCTCTCCGCTTGAAGTGTCTTGGCAAAACGAAATTTCACGCAGTGAGTCAATGGCGATTGCAAAAAATTATTGGGAAGAAATTGATATTGAAAAAAATCACTATCTCGTTACACCGATTGTGAGTAATCGGGCTCCCGACACGGTGTATGTGTTCGCAATGGAGCGGTTTGTGATAGACCATTACTCAGTAATTGATGTGATTTGGATTGATAAAAGCACCGGAGAGCCTATCGTTCCATACGCTCCCGATGGAAAGTGATAGCATTTTATTTTCTTTTAGTAATTGCTTTTCTTTTGTTTCATGTTAAAATGGTAGGCAGAGGAAAGGGGAGATAGGAATTGCAGTATTGGTGGATACCCTTAGCGGTTTTTGCGGCGGCTGCCGTTTTGGTGCTTGGCGTGACGTGTATATGCTTTTTTCGGATTTTTTTCTCTTTTCGGAGAAAACCGGTGGGCAAAGAGGAATATCCTACGCCCAGTGGAAAGGCATACGACCCGCACAGAGAGCAAATCATTCAATGGATCAAGGAGATCCGTGGGATGGAGCATGCCGACGTTTCGGTGACTTCCTTTGACGGGCTACGGCTTTGCGGTAAATATTATGAATACAAAAAAGGAGCGCCCATTGAGATCCTGTTTCACGGCTACAAGGGGACTGCCGAGCGGGATCTGTGCGGCGGCGTGTACCGATGCTTTGCCCTTGGGCACAATGCTTTGATCGTTGATCATCGGGCGCATGGCAGAAGTGAAGGTCGGGTGATCACCTTTGGGGTAAGGGAAAGCCGTGACTGCCTTACGTGGATCGATTTTGTGCTTCACAGGATAGATCGGGATGCAAGGATCATTCTCACGGGGATCTCCATGGGAGCGGCTACCGTGATGATTGCGTCCACGATGGAGCTGCCCTCAAACGTGGTGGGGATCCTTTCGGACTGTGGGTATACCTCTGCCCGGGCAATCATCAAAAAGGTGATGCGAGACATGAGGCTTCCTGCCAATCTTTTGTACCCGTTTGCCAGAGTTGGCGCAAGGGTCTTTGGGGGATTTGACCCCGATGCTCTCTCTCCGATCCAATCGATGAGGGATTGCCGTCTTCCCGTGATCTTCTTTCACGGGGATGCGGATG
This sequence comes from Clostridia bacterium, assembly GCA_017452215.1. GTDB lineage: Bacteria > Bacillota > Clostridia > Oscillospirales > CAG-272 > UMGS1865. Next base: position 2,333 of record JAFTMU010000200.1, on the reverse strand, counting down.
GGTTCGTTCCTTGCGATATGGGGGAAGAAAACTTTGCCGCTTGCGCTTCTGATGCCAAGCGTATGGTGATCATTCCCGGGGCGGATCACGGGCTTTGCTTTCCCGTGGATATGAAAACCTATCTTTGGGAGCTTGAGGATTTCTTTGCGCCGTATCTTTGAGTGAAAGGGAACTTTTGTCTTTTTAACGGAGCTGACATTTCAGCAGGGGCTGAGTCTATGGACTCAGCCCCTGCTGTTGTGAAATGCCCTGTCATAGTGAACAAGTCCGTTTTTTAACGGACTTGTTCACATGCGGGGGGGTATATGTTGACAAATGGTTGGAAATGCGGTATAATAAGATTAAACGATTGATGTTGATTTCTAAATAAACACTAATTTTGAGCGGAGATGTATATGAAAAAAGTATGTTGCCTGTTTTTGGTGTTTCTCTTTGTCGTTTTCAGTATCGCTTTCAGTTCTTGCAGTATTTTTGCGGCAATTCCTACAGAGGGCGTCTATTATTGCGAGGAATTACGCATGGCCATTGATTTTTCTTGGAACGAGAAAATGAATAATGAATGTGTAAAAATGTATGAAGAAGACGGCTCTTATACTGTGTGTCTAACTCATATTGATTACGGATCAGGTATAGAAATATGCTCTTTGGATCACAAAACAACGTATTTGATAGGAACTCGCAAATATAAAGATGACGTTTTTTCGATTACTACTTTTGATGATGAAACCACGTATGTATTTGTGAAATTAGACGAAGAACAGGCAAAGCAACATGCAATGACCCTTTTTTGACCCCGGTATTTTGTGTGTACGATTTTATGTTTTGCGGGAAATATGATAAAGAAAAAAGTGCGAGTTTTTCTTTTAAAACAAAATTTTCACCCGAGGATAGGGGCTCAGGCTCTCATTTGGGGATGGAATGAAATAAAACCATTTTACCGTTTACCGTTTGAAAGAGAAGGGAGGAACGAGGTTGCGGAAAAGAACGAAAATCTTTCTTGTGATTGTAGGTAGAATCTTTGCTATTGTGATCCACATACCTATCATTGTAGGGATCATATTATTGTGTTGTCCACTTTTATTGTTTAATGTAATAAAGTGGTTTGAATTGCCCAATCCTCCGGAACCGGTGATCACCTATGGAGAGTTCCCGTTCGAGTTGGTATATGAGATCAACGGTGAAACTGTGACGGTAAACGATGTTTATATATGTGAATATGACGGTATTAGTCTGACTTCTGATCTTGGAGGTAAAGAAAGAGACTGGAAAGGATATATCAAAGGAACAGGAGAACATGCTGTCTTTTTGACAGAAGACGAGGAGAGAGCAATTTATTGCTTTGTTGGGGATGCTGAGTTTTATATGAATGATGAAAAATGGCATACAGAAGAACGTCCGTTGAAACCTCGTATCTATGATATAAATATTTCTCCCAATATATATATTCCAATGTACCCAGCAGAGGAGCTCATGGAGCGTTATGATATCAAAATTATCAGTTGGGAGTTCTCTGATCCCGTTGAGAATACATTCCGGTAATTTCAATCTTTTATAAAAAACATCAAAAGGTTTCAGCCGCACTTTCGGGTGCGGCTGTTTTTTTGCGTGTTGACAAAGATTGGGAAATGCGGTATAATGTTATTGCGATTCTTGATTTGTAAAGTTGGGGATGAGTCTTTGATTCGGGAGAAATTCATGAAAAAAACAGTTCTGATTGTATTGCTGTTATTGATGATCAATGCCTGTAGCTCATGTTTGCCGGGAGCTTTGAATATGTACGGTGGTGTTTTCAACAATGACAGAGAAATAGCGAATGAAAAGTTTGAGCGGTTGATAGATCTGATTCAGGAAAAAGATAAAGAAGCTGTGAAAAAATTGTTTGCTCCAAATGTTATGGTTGATGGCATGCATCTTGATGAAAGTATCAATGCGCTGTTTGAGTATTATCAAGGGGAGCTTGTTTCATACAACGATTGGGGAGGTCCCGGTACAGAGAGCAGTAAGGAGATTGACGGATCAAAAAAAGAGATTTTTTATTGCTCTTATGATGTAATAACTACGGAGCAGACATATCGAATTGCCATGAAACAGGTTATTACAGATACCCAAGAGAGTGAAAATGTTGGATTGTGGTCATTTTATATCATTAGAATGGGAGACGATATCAATTCTGAATATGCATATCGTGGTGACGGTAAATATGCCCCGGGGGTTAATATTGGAATAGCGAGGAACAATTCCTTAACTTGACCAATACAAAGAACAAAGGAGTCGGTTATGTTTCAAACAGGAAAAGTAATCTGCAAGATAACACAATGCATTATGATATTATT
>JAFTMU010000199.1 GCA_017452215.1 Clostridia bacterium | reverse complement strand
TACCTCTATCTCTGCCAGCGACAACGACTGGGCGGGCATGCTGTACGACGGTGAGAACTACTGCTTCTCCAAGACCTACCACCTGCGCATCGTTGACCGCGTTGGCGGCGGCGACTCCTTCGGCGGCGGTCTGATCTACTCCTTGCTCAGCGGCAAGACCACCCAGGAAGCCATCGAGTTTGCAGTAGCAGCATCTGCTCTCAAGCACTCGGTTGAGGGAGACTATAACCGTGTCTCTGTTTCCGAGGTTGAAAAGCTTGCAGGCGGCGACGGCTCCGGAAGAGTACAAAGATAAGAAATAATATCGGTTTTGTGGGGAGGAAAACTTCTTGAAAGAAGTTTTACTCCCCACATCCCTCCTTTCAAGAACTTTTGAAACGTAAGGGATATAAAACAGAGTTGTAACTGCACTGCGCTAACCGTTAATTCGCTAACTGTAAAATATCGTTTTGTACGCTATTTCAAAAACAATAACTTCCGCAAGCTTTCGGGGATCCAAATGTCATCTCTGAGAAGGCTCGCAAGCTCGCCGGTCGAAGTTTGCGTAGGCGAGGCTTGCCGAGCGGAGCAAACCAAGGAGCCGCCGCTTGCGGCAGGCGACGAAGGGATCTCGTAACGAGTTTCGTTGTCCCCTTTTAAACAATGTAACATTCTGCTTAAAAAGCCACCCAACCACCACCCAGCGCACCTTGTCCCACCAACCTTGTAGGGGGCGGTTCACGAACGCCCCGCCCTAAAAAACTCTGTACTCCTTTGGACGGGCGAAAAGTGAGAACTGCCCTACCAATATAAACCTCTCCATGTGAGACGATAGAAAAAGCGACTCAAGCACTTCGCTCGAGCCGCTTTTTTGTATTCAATCCATTCTGCCGATCAGTTCTTCTTCACTTTTCCGTTTTTTCTCCCGCAGAGTGTCTCCTGCCTTGGCATACCCGAGAGTAATCACCAAGCGCACGGGATGCTCCAAATGACAGATTTTGCGGATCTTGTCATCATCAAACCAACCGAGAATGCAGCTGCCAAGTCCTTGGGCAGTAGCCTCAGCCGTCAGATATGCGGCGGCGATCCCAATATCAATGGAGCGGTAATCGTTTCCCTTGACCTTTGCCCCAAGAGCGGCACTTTTTACGTAGGGCTCCTCGGAGATCACGATCATTACGGGAGCATCAAGAGCAAACCTGTTCATTCCCATGCCCGTGGTAGCCTTGGCGACCTCCTTGGCGCTTTCTCCACGGCAAACGGTCAAGCGGTAGGGCTGCCCGTTGCAGGCAGAGGGGGAGAGCCGAGTTGAAGCGAGGATCGCCTCTATCTTTTCATTCTCCACCGCCCTGGTCCCATCATAGCTGCGGCAGGATTGCCGCATGCACGCAATTTCATAAAAATTCATATCCACGTCCTGCTTTCATTCCAAATAAAGGGCGTCGGCATTGAGGAAGGCATGAGCGCTCAAACGGGAGTCGGTGGGAATGAGACGGGAAGCGCCGCATTTTTTGCAACAGACCTTCACGCCCTCGTTCAGTATCTCCACGGCATATTCCTTGTCGTTGTCCTCTTTTTCACATTTGCAAAAGATCTTTCCCTCGGCATCCATATCGTTGATCACGAACATCACGATCTCCAGAATTTGAGGATCTGTCAAGACGTCCTCATCCTCGTGAAAGGCGTCAAAGCTTTCCAAGCCGTTCTTCTCCATCAGATCCAACAGCTCCAATTCCGAACGGGCAAGCTCCGCCTTTACCAGATTCATCTCACCGAACATGGCAAGCGTAATATCCGATGCGTAGGGGCATTGCAGAGTAAAGAGCTCCTTGTTGTAAAAGAGGGAGTCGTTCAGGGTAAAGATGTGGGGCGAGGTACAAACGAGGCAGGGAACTGTCAGGCGGATCTTCCCGTCACTGCCCGAAACCACGGTCATTTCGCTATGCCCGCAGGTGCATTTCAGCTTGACCATGTCCGCAGAAAGAGAGAAGATATTCACAGCGCTGATCACGCCCGCCCCGCAATGGGGACAACGGTAGGCGACGGTGGTCTGTTTGGAATCAAGTACCATTGCATTCATCCTTTTCGGTGTAATAATAGTAAGTCAATACAGTATATTCGTATTGGCGCAAAATGGCACGGAAAGCTCCATGCCATTTTGCAAAAGTGTTTGATTATTTGGTTGCGGCAGTGGTTTCTTCCTCGTCTGCCTTGGTCTCCGTCTCGGTGGGCTGACCGATGGCATTGAGAGCGTCGGCATTTACGACGTAACCGCCGTCTGCCACCAGCTTGTCAACGATGTCGGAGAGCTCGTCGGAAACCCATTCGTTCTTCGCATCTCTGAGGTATTGCTTCTCAGCGGAGAAGAAGTATGCCAGATAGTATCCGTCAGCGCACTTCACAACCTCAACGTCGCCTTCCTTGCGGTCAGCGTGGAAGAGCCAGCCCTCCAGATCTGCGTTGGTGATGTCCTCCTTGGTCAAGGCGTTTTCAACCTTGGCATTGTTGGTGGTCTCCTTGTCATCCTTGCCCTTGGTTACAGAGGTCAGAGCGGCAAAGGTGTTCCACAGATCAAATCCCTTAAGACCGTTCAAGGTAGCCTTGGCTGCATCAGCCTCCTCCTTGGAGTCAAAGAGCAGATAACCGCCGTAAACGGTGTCGGTTTCGTCCTTGGAGAGCTCCATGGGAGTCACCACGATGCAGGTCTTGTAAGTGGTCTTTTCCTTCTTGGTGGTGGAGTCGGTGGTCTTTTCCGTGAAGAGCTTGATATCATTTGTAGCACGCTTGAACTCACGCTTAGCGGGAGTATCGCCCTCTGCCTTGGTAAAGACGCTTTCGATGAGCCATTCATTCATGGTAGGCTCTTTCTTTTCGTCCTCGTCCTTCTCATCGGCTTCCTCTATCTCGGGGTGCTCCAGAGTGGGGGCATCCTTGGGGCAAGCCTTCTCAAAGGTGGCGAGGAGCGGACGGAACAGTGCGTAGTAGTCGCTGTCCTCAAAGGTGGTGTAGGTGATATTGTATTTCTTGGTTGCACTGTCAACGGTGTTGACCTTGATCACGTAGGAGGTGCCGTCGTCGTCAGCCTGCAGGATGTCACCCTTCTTGATGTTGGCGCCGTTCTCATACAGTTTATCCAAAACAGCATTGGAGCCGGCGTTAGAGGCGGGCTTTTCGGTGTTCATGGTAATGGCGTCCTTGGGCATGGAGGCAGGATTGTCCTTGTCCTTGAGCTTTTTGATGAAGTCCTTTGCAAGATCCTCTGCGGACTTGTTGTCCGTGGAGTTCTTTCTGTCGTAGAGATCCTTCTTCAGCTGATCGACCACGCCCTCGAGCTCGGTCTCGTAGGCATCCATCTTGTATTCCTTCCAACCGGCCTTTACCTCTTTGGAGGTGGCGTTGATCTTCTCGAATACGTATACCAGGTATACGGAATTCTCTCCTACGATCACGTCGTAGTTTCCGTTTGCACGCTTGGAGTTAAAGATATATTCGCCCAGAGCGGCGTCAAGATCCTTCGTGTCGCTCTTGTAGGTAGCGGAGGTAATGCCAAGCTCAGCAAGCTTTGCTTTGAGTGCGTCGTCCTTCAGATTCTTCAGGAGCGCCTCGTCCTTTTCCGCATCACGAACGGCGTATTGATTGAGTACAGCGGCGGTGTAGTTTTCGTCCATGATCACGTCAATGACCAGCTTTACGAATTCCTCCACCGTCTTTGCAGCAGCCAGCTTTTCAGCGGTTGCCTTGTCGGCGGTCTCAAAGACACGGTAAACGATCTCGTAGTGACCTGCGGGATTCTCGATCATATACTGCAAAAGATCCTTTTCGGAGGGGTTGTTGTCAAGGTCCAGACCGATGTAGTTGCAGTACTTCTGATACATCACAAGCACCTGACCTGCAGCCTTGATGTCAGATTCGCTCATACCTCTGCCCATAGAGGTGGTAAGGAAGTTTTCAAAGGTGGTGTAATAAGCAAAAGCGGAGCTGGAATAGGTGGAACGCAGGGAAGAGCACATACCGTCGATCTCCGCCCAATCCTTGTCATTCAAACGAAGACCCATCTCGTAAGCCTTATCTGCGCAGGCAACCAGAGATACCAGATATTTGTTCATAGCATCCAAGCCGTCACGCAGGAAAGCGGTGGTGTAGACCGTCGCCTGATCGATTGCGTAGGAATTGTAGTCGGAGTATCCCTCCTTCTCGCCTTCC
>JAFTMU010000198.1 GCA_017452215.1 Clostridia bacterium | reverse complement strand
GATCGCCAGCACTCGCATCAGGGTTCTAAACAGGATGTTTGGGCGCTTGGGCTTTCGGGGCTTGGGCCTTGGCAGAGCCATGACCTCATCATAGGTCTTTGCATTGATTTTGATCTTCATAGCTTCATCTGTCTTTTTTAATTTTGTGAATGGTTTTTGAACCGATATTAGAATACCATATGTGTCGAGGTTTGTCAAGGGCGAAGAGACAAAAAGGATCGAAGTCCTTGGAGGAGCCGATCCTTTTTACTGTTGATTTTTTCTCGGTGCTTTCCCGCTTCAGCTCCTCCTCGGTGGGAGGAAAGGTATCGGCGAATTCGGTGGCAAGCCGATCGCATCGCTCGTTATACGGGTGCCCGTCGTGTCCCTTGACCCACACAAAGGTGACACGGTGGTGCTCCAACAGCGACAGCAGGGTCTCCCACAGGTCGGTGTTGAGTGCGTGGGAGCGGTCGCTTTTTCTCCAACCGTTCGCCTTCCAATTCTTTGCCCACCCAAGCGTCACGGCATCCACCATATATTTGGAATCGGAGGTCAGGGTGACCTCGCAGGGCTCTTTGAGTGCGGAAAGCGCCTCGATGGCTGCCATCAGCTCCATGCGGTTGTTGGTGGTCATCGCTTCTCCGCCCGAGAGCTCACGCTCGTGCTCACCGTATACCAGCACTGCCCCCCAACCGCCTCGCCCGGGATTCCCCCTGCAAGCGCCGTCGGTATAGATCTCCACTTTTTTCATACCGTGATTCTCCAAACGATATCTCCTTTTATTCCTCGCTCACGTCCGAGGTCTTTGCCAATGTTTCCTCTGCCAAGAGGAACGCACGCTCCAATTGGGCGTGTGAGGTGACCTGCGTCTGCGGAGGGAACGCCAATTTTAAAAGCTCTCGCCGCACGGGCATTCCCTTATCGGGCATGACCACAAGCTCCAGCGCCGTGCAATCCTCAAACAGGCTCTTGCCAAGGCTAAGCTTATGGTTGGGGAAAATTACGGTCTTGAGCGCCGAGCAGCCGCTAAAAGCGTTACCGCCGATGCGAGACAGCGCATCGGGGAGACTGAGGTCAGAAAGAGAAACACAGCCTGCAAACGCCCTCTGTCCGATATCCTGCAAGCCCTTTGGCAGCTTGACATAGGAAAGCACAATACAATTTGAAAATGCCTTTTCTACGATCCGTTCCACCGCATCGGGAAGGGTGATGGCTTCCAAGGCGAAGCATCCCTCAAACAGGGACGCCTCCAATTGGGGCATAGACCCATGGATCTCTACCGTTTGTAAGGAGGAGCAATGCGCAAACGCCGCCTGAGAAATGTCCTGCACCGCCGAGGGAATGGATATCTGCTGCAAAGCGGCACAGCCGAAAAATGCCGATTGTCCGATGCGGGCAACGCTCTCAGGAAGCCGCAGCTCCGCCAAGCGCTTACAGCCACAAAAGGCAGAGTTACCGATATAATTGAGCTCCGACGGCAAGGAAACGGACACAAGCTCCTCGCAGCAGGAGAACGTATAGTCACCGATAAAGCGGACCGCTTGGGGAAGCTCCACGTGGGTGAGGCGGTTGCATTCACTGAATGCGCCGATGCCGATGTAGGAGACGTTTTGCGGCAGGGAGAGCTCCGTGAGAGAGGCGCATCTGCCAAAGGCATATCTGCCTACGCTTTGCACTGCCTCGGGGATCTCGACAGAGGCAAGAGAGCGACAGTTGAAAAAGGTGGCTCGGTGAATGGCGGTAACACCGTCGGGAAGCTTGATCTCCTCGATGCTCTCGCAATCGCAGAAGGCGTATCCGCCGATGTGGCAAACACCTGTTGAGAGAACCACGTTATGAAGCGCCGTGCATCCTCGGAAGCAACCATCCCCCAAGGAGACCACGGTACGAGGCAGGAGCAAAGAGACCATGGACGTGCAGAGGGCAAACGCCTCCTCGCCGATCTCACGCAGCCCCGACGGAAAGACCACTTGTCTGAGGTTCTCGCACCCATAAAAGGCACGGGGCTGGACCGTGGTGACTCCCGCTCCGAAAACCACCCGTGTCAGATGGTGATTTTCACGGAACGCCTCCTCGCCCACGGTGGTGACCGAGTCGGGAATGACGATCTCACTCTTTTTTCCGTAGTATCGGATCAGCTTTCCGCCTCGGATATCGCTGTGCTTCAACAGCTCGCCCGGCGTGATCTGTTCTTGTGCTTTGTTTTCTTCCATGCTTATCCTTCTTCCTTCCCGTTCGCCCGTGGGCGTCGGGGCGGTTATAATTCGTCTACGCCCATCTGGCGCATCATACGCTTGTTAAATTCCTCGGCGGTGTTGTAGCCCATACGCCTCTGGCGGTAATTCATTGCCGCCACCTCTAAAATGATGGCAAGGTTTCTACCCGGGCGCACGGGAACGGTGATGCTGGGAATATCGATGCCGAGAATGTTGATCTTTTCCTCATCCATACCCAAACGGTCGTACATCTTGCCCTCTACCCAGTTTTCCAATTGGATCACCAGATCAATGCGCTCGGTCTCCTTGACCGCTCCCATACCAAACAGTCTGCGCACGTCCACGATGCCGATGCCTCGCAGCTCCACGTAGTGCTTGATCAATTCGGGGGCGGAGT
>JAFTMU010000197.1 GCA_017452215.1 Clostridia bacterium | reverse complement strand
GCCGTGGTTATCCCAGCCGGGGGTAAACGGTACACGGTAACCCGACATGGCGTGAGATTTGTTGATGAAATCCTTCAAGATCTTATTCAGGGCGTGGCCCATGTGGATATTGCCGTTGGAGAACGGAGGGCCGTCGTGAAGAATGTAGAGAGGCTTCTCCTTGGAGTTCTCCTGCATTTTGTTGTACAGATCGATGGATTCCCAATATTTGAGCATTTCGGGCTCTCTTTGAGGGAGTCCCGCACGCATGGGAAACTCGGTCGTGGGGAGATTGAGTGTGCTTGTGTAATCCTTTGCCATTTTCTTTACTCCTTATCCTCGTAGGATGATTTTACATATTCGTCTGCGGAAACAAAAAACGCCCCACAGCTCCCAGCTGTGAGACGGACGTATCCGTGGTACCACTCACCTTCGCATAAAATTATGCGCACTCAAAGCGCCCATCAGCGCTCTTTCCTTTAACGCAGGCATACGGACGCTTCTACTCTCCCATGATTTTGCAGCGCCGACTCGGAAGGGATTCTTGCGCAGCTACTCCCTGCGTGCTTTCAGCAAACGCACGCTCTCTGTAAGCTTTCACGGCGCAACGGTCTTCTTCAACGTCATTCCAAGGTAGTATACCATATCTTTTCCCTTTTGTCAACCGAAATTTTAAATTTTTCCACAAATATTATTAAAAAGAAAAACGCTATTGACAGAAAACGGGAGTTGTGATAAAATACAAAAAAACACTTTTTGGAGGGATCGTATGGCACTGAGTATCAGCACGGGAACCCTGGAGGCTCGGTTTGGAACACGCAAGATGTTTCGTATGATGAAGGAGGCGGGTATTGACTGCGCCGACTATGGGCTGGACAGCTGGTGCCCTGACAGAGAGGCTGTCATCAACAGCAAAAGCTATCGTATGAGTGTGGAGGAGACCGTCGCACACTACAAGGAGATCAAGCGGATCGCCGACGAGGAAGGAATCACCATTTATCAGACCCATGCTATTTTTGGCGAGTTCCCTGCCTGCGACTGCCTCGAATATCGGGAGGCGACGGTCAAAAACATCATTGCCACCAACGTTCTTGGATGCCGTTACTCGGTCATCCACCCCGTTCGCACCCCCGGCCGCTTCTTTGACGAGAAAAAGGAGGAGGGCTTTGCCTACAATCTGGATCTGTTCCGTTTTATTCTCCCCTACCTTGAAAAATACGACGTGACGGTGGGAATTGAGCCTATGTGGCTGGACGACGAGAACAAGGTGATCTGTCCCAGCGTTTGCTCCCGTCCCGAGGAGATTCTGGAATACATCGGGCTTTTGGGTGACGAGCATTTTTGCGCTTGTCTGGACTACGGTCACGTGGCGCTGACTGGAAAAGGAACGGGCGACACGGTGGGCGGCTGCATCCGCAAGCTGGGTAAGACCATGAAGATCGTGCATATTCATGAGGTGGACGGCGTGTGGGACAATCACAATGCTCCCTACACCTACCCCGGCACGATGGATTGGGAGGACATCATCTCCGCCATGCACGAGATCGGGTATGAGGGAACGGTGAATTTTGAGGTGGGCGGTGCCTACTACAACAATTACCCCGACCGTCTGATTCCCGAAGCGCTACGCCATCTGGCAGCAATTGGGCGGGATATTGAGAATGGAATCTGAATAAATTCAGGAGCCGAATGCGGTTGCTTTCGGCTCCTTTTTTATATGTAGTGAATTTAAGGTCGGCAATCAAGAGATCGCCGACCTTTTGAGTTTTCAGTTTTCGGGAGTAAGACCCAGCTTTTCGATAATGCTCTCTGCCGCCTTATCCATATAATCGTTCTCCATCAGCTCGATCATGCCACGGTCAACCAGGGCGGAAAGCTTGGGATCCATGGGGATGCGTGCCAGAAGATCGTAGCCGAATTTCTCTGCTACCTGTTCGATGTGGCTCTCGCCGAAGATCTTGATCTCCTTACCGCAATCGGGGCACTTGACGTAGCTCATGTTCTCCACCAAGCCAAGCACGGGAACGTTCATCATTTGCGCCATATTCGCCGCCTTACTGACGATCATGGAAACAAGATCCTGGGGGCTGGAAACGATGACGACTCCATCCAGGGGGAGAGATTGGAACACGGTCAGGGGAACGTCACCTGTGCCGGGAGGGCAATCCACAAGAAGCACGTCGGCGTTCCAGATGGTATCCTTCCAGAACTGCTGCACCGTGCCTGCGATCATCGCGCCTCTCCAGATCACGGGCTTGGTCTCGTCCTGCCCCAGGAGGAGATTGACGGACATGATATCGATCCCTGTGGTGGAGGAGGGTGGGATCATGCCGTTATCGTCGCCGAACACCTCTACGTTGTGAAGTCCGAACGCCTTCGGGATGGAGGGACCTGTGATATCGGCATCCAAAATACCGACCTTATATCCTTCTCTTTGCAAAAGAACCGCCAGCATGGTGGTGACGAGGGATTTGCCAACGCCGCCCTTTCCGCTGCCCACGCCGATGATGTGCTTGACCGCGCTGAGTTCATTTGCGGGGATCAAAAGGCTTTGTTGTAGCTGTTGTTGCTTGTCCTTGGAGGGACAGTTTGCCGAGCAAGTGGAGCAATCATGGGT
>JAFTMU010000019.1 GCA_017452215.1 Clostridia bacterium | reverse complement strand
CGTGCAGAAAAACACGTCCTTGCCGCACATTCTCTGGTAGCGAGCCACGGCGTCGGACATAATCAACTCGTAGGTGTTGCCGAAATGAGGCTTACTGGAGGCGTAAGCAATGGCGGTCGTCATGTAAAATTTTTCACTCATAGTCAAACTTCCTTTCATTTTCCAAACCTGCAAATGAGCAGGCGGAATTTTATCTGACGGGCAAGGGTCGCTTACCCGAGGATATCCGTTTCGTTTTTTTCAGTATCAAAGGCGGCGCACTCACACATATACGCCACAAGCATTTTGGGAAGCGTGTCGATCAAAAGAAGCACGCCAAAGGAGACAAGCCCCAAAAGGATCCCGGGGAGAAACCGTAACAAAAAGCGCATGCCGCAAAAAAGGCAATCACTGCGCCCGACGCTCCTCTCCTCCGCCGTCTTCTCCCCCGACAGGGCAAAGAACAAAAGCGGAAAGCGAGTAAAGACCAGCATCAGCCATCCCAACACCAAAGCGGCGATCAAAATACCGCACAGCAAGGCATACGGAATGGTAGGCGGCAAAAAAAGCGAAAACAACAGGTAGAGCGCTTCCGATGAGATCAAAAGCAAAAACAAAAGAATGCAAAAGCGCCTTGTCAGGCGGATCGCTCTGCGGTACCGTTCCCCCGAGGAAAAAAAGTAAAACAGGTCGGCAAGCACCGTTTCCTCGCCGTCGTACATCTGCTTTGCCATTTGAAAGATCCCCAACACTGTCGGCAACGTCAAAAGGAGCGTCAAGGCAAAAAGGAGTGCGTAAAAAGCGGTCCAGACAAGACCGACACTCCACGGTCCCCCAAGAACGAAATGCAGCAGCGCCGAAAAGACGGTGCACAAAAGGCTGTACATTGCAAAGAAAAGCAACAGCACCGCCAGTGCCTCTATGAGAAGCAGACGGTTTCCGTTCCGCCCCAAAAGCTCTCGGGCATCTCTCAAAAGAGCGGAGCGCTCCGCAACGCCCAACGACTTCTCCTTCACCGCCGCACCTCCTTTTTTTGTCTCTAATATCTTATTATACCAAAAGCAAAGCATTTTTACAAGGGATTTTTTGAATTTTTCCTACCAAAGAATCGCAAATGCTTTTTGCTCTCTTTTCAAGAAAAGACGTGACGCAATCCTTCTGTGACAATAAAAATATTTTTTGTTTTTTTACACTTTGTGCTGATCGTTAAACTATTTTTATATACCTCGAATTCCTACCGTCGCCGATTTTTTTAATGTTACCGCTTTTCACCATCTGACCAAGGACTGCTTCCACGGTGGTGGGGCTGACATCGGGGAGTATCTTGCAGATCTCCGACTTGGATATGGGAGTCAGGCTATTGAGCACAGTTACCTCTACACGGCTCTTCTTGGTGATCTTCTTTCCATTGACAACCGCAAAGCGCTTGTCCAGCTCCTTATAACACATGTAGAGTGTGGAAAGGAAATTTTCAATGAAGGGAAAATAATCGTTTTCGTTGGCATTCCATCCGTCCGATGACTGCTTCAACGCCTCATAATAGAAGCCCTTGTAATTGTTGATCTGCTCCTCAAAGGAAACGTATTTGCCCGCATCAAACCCATTCTTGTAAAGCAACAGGAGTGAGAGTAAACGGGATAATCTTCCGTTTCCGTCACGGAATGGATGAATGCAAAGAAAATCAAGTATCACACAGGGGATCAGCAAAAGCTGATTGATATTTGCATCATTTCTTGCGTCAAGATAGGCAAGCTCAAGCTGCTCCATTGCTTGTTTCACTTCACGAGCAGGTATAGGGCGGAAGCGAACACGTCGATTCCCGTCGGCATCGACCTCCAAAATTACATTATCTTCCGTTTTATACTTGCCGCCAAACTCATATCCGGCAATCGACATCATCGTTTCGTGTAAACGGAGAATATCACTCTCACGGAAATCAATATACTCGTATCCCATGTGGACGGCGTTCAGTGCATCCCGGTATCCGGCAATGTCTGCCTCGTTGTGATTGAGCGGCGCACTTCTACCGCTGACGATAGCGGCAATTCTGTCGTCGCTTGTCACGATCCCCTCAATGGCGTTAGAGCTTTTGACCGACTGTATTTTTGCAACGGCTTCAAGCTCTGTGAAAATCTTGGCGTATTCGTCCTTACGAACCCTCGCCATTGTTTTCAACTCTGTAATACCTGAGGTCAAATTGACGAGCCTCGCAGGGAGTAGTCCGTTGTTCAAAAATGAGTAATCAAATTTTCTCATATTTATCCCTCCATATCTGCACATAGAATATCACAAAATGTGCAGTTTGTCAAGCAAAAAACAAGATTTTATTGCATATTTATAATTAAAAAATATGCAGTTTAAAGTGTAAGTAGTCTACCACAAAACGGCATTTTTTAACAGATACAGTGAAATGCAACGTTTTCTTGAATTTTCTCCTCAAAATTGCGCACAATTTGAACAGATCCGCAAATGATTGGAGGAAAGCACGGAAGTGGAAAAAAGCAAGACCGATCCAAGTCTCTTATCCGAAAGAGCACGCCAAAACCGAAGCATGGCAAAGGATGCGAGCTTTTTTAAATACGTCTTGGGCAATATTCGCAGTGCTGCCCTTTACGGTCATTGGCTTCGGGTGCTCGCTTATTTTCGGCGCTTGCGTTTGGTTGCCATCATTCTCCGCATCGCAGGAATCCTCCTTACCGTTTTGCAAACAGGCGCTCTGGTCCTTTTGACCACCGTCATTTTTCTGATCGCCCTGCCGATATTCGTTTCTCTGATGCTTGGGATCCTCTTGACTGCTCTTTTGGAATCCCGTAAGACCAACCGTGTCCTCTCAAAGCTTCTGTGCGGCAAACGCATCTATATCCTCTTTGCCGCCGAGGATCCCACCCCGTTTTTTATTGCCAACGCAAAGGATCTCGCACTTCGTCCGAACGCCGCCGTTCTGATCGTCTCGCCCTTTTTGCTCTCGTCAAAGGGGATTTTTCGGAGGCGATTTTATTGCACCGCACGGCGGGAGGTGGAAAATATTTATACGCTTCGCAGGTATTATTTTTTCAATCTGCGAAAAAAGGTCCTAGGGGATAAGGAGACTGCATATTTCTACTAAAAAATACCCCCGCACGCCGTGCTTCTCGACGTGCGGGGTTGCCTATACAGGCGATAAAAATCAATCCAGAACCGGCAAGGAGAACAACGGCTCCAAGCCTGTGGAGCAGATGGCTGCATCCGCATCCTTTCTTGTCATTTTCTTGCTCACAACAGCAAATTTCGAGCCCTCAAGGAATACACATTCCTCGCCTTGCAACGCCGCCTTCGCCTTCTCGGCACACTTTGCACAGCCCTCAAAAACGTAACAATAGCGGGAAACCAGCTCCTCGGCAGAAGCTACGTCCGTCTCGGTGGCAGGCGTCCATTTGGGCAGCTTGCGCTCCCCTGCTCTCCTGGAAAGGATGTCAAGGATGTCGGCTACCACTGCGCTTGCCGTGGGAAGCTTGCCCGCTCCCGCACCGTAAAAGAGCGCTCTGCCCAGCATGTTCGCCTCAACCAGAATACCGTTATAAACGTCGTCCACGTGACAGATGGGGTTCGCAGAGGACACAAGGAAAGGAGAAACCAACGCCAACACACGGTCCCCGATCCGCTCGGTGTGACCGATCAGCTTGACAGAGGCACCAAGCTTGTCCGCAACGGCAGTGTGATCCCGTCCGATCTTGGTGATTCCCTCGGTAGAGATGCGGTTGGGATCCAACAGCTTTCCAAATGCCAAAGCGGCAAGGATCACGATCTTTCGTGCGGCATCCAAGCCCTCTACGTCCGCTGTGGGATTCGCCTCGGCGTATCCCTTTGCCTGCGCTTCCTTCAGCACCTCGGCAAACTCTGCCCCTTCGTTCTTCATTTTTGTAAGAATAAAGTTTGTAGTCCCGTTCAAAATGCCGCTCACCGACAAAATTTCATTGGAGGCAAGATCGGTCTGCATAGGACGAATGATGGGGATCCCTCCGCCAACACTGGCTTCAAACAGATAGCAAACGCCCTTTTCGGTTGCAAGCTTGAGCAATTCGGCACCGAAGGTTGCCACCACCTCCTTGTTGGAGGTCACCACGTGCTTTCCGGCTTCCAGAGCGGCACGGGTAAAATCATAAGCGGGATGTGCGCCACCCATCATCTCTGCCACCAAGACCACCTCGGGGTCGCCCAGAATCACGTTGATATCGTGTACCACACGCCCACCCAAGGGATGCTCGGGAAATTCTCTTAAATCAAGAATATATTTTACGTTGACCTCGTCGCCGCAGTATGCATCGATCTGCTTTTTGTTTTCGGCAAGCACCTCTGCGGTGCCCGATCCAACCACGCCAAAGCCGAGAATTGCAATCTGAATCATAAAAAAGCTCCTTTGCTGATGAGATATCCCTTATATCATATCACAAAAACTTTCAAATTGCAAACAAAACTATTGAAAAAATTAAAAAAATATGCTATACTTTCAATGAATTCTTCATTTACCCGTACAACACCCGAGAAAGGGGGGCTTTTTTATGCCGTCATCGGTCAGAAATTTGAATAACGTAAAAATCTTCGTGCTCTATTTGATGCGCAATATCAACTATCCCATGAGCTTCGCAACCGTCAACGATATCGTAAGACAAAACGATTACGTCATGTATCTCGATTTTGCCGAAGCGTTTCATGCAATGCTGGACGGCGGACTGATCAAGGAGGACGGCCGTGACGAATTGGATACGCCCCTGTATTCGGTGACTCGCAAGGGCGCTATCGTGGCAGATGAATTGCACCGTGATATCTCCCCTGCCATTTTGGATCAAAGCCTGCGCTGTGCGCTTCGTTATTTGGATTTTGCCCAAAGAGGAGTGGTGGTGGACAGCACCGCCGAGCGCCAGAGCGACGGCACCTTTAACGTCACCCTCACCCTCAAGGAAAAGGATAAGATCCTCCTTTCCACCACCGTCAACGCAGATTCCGAATATCGCTCCCACCAATTGCGCCAGACCTTCCGTGACCGTCCCGACGTCATTTACCGTGGAATTCTTGCCCTCCTTGCGGGAAAGGTGGACTTTCTGTTCGACAAGTAATCATCCACTGTCTTTTATCAAAGTAAAGAGACGTCGCCCTTCTTTTTTACCGAAAAAGGCAAAAAGAAGGGCGATTCGTCTCTTTTTTAAAAATTCAAAATTCACAATCTTTTCACGTTTTTAATGTGCAAAATATCCAATTTGTTCCCTTTTTTTCGTCAAAAAAATCAAAAATTATACATTTTTTTAGTCAAAATATACCACTATGTAAAAAAGTATGACGAAATTTTCAAAAAAATATGTTGACATTTCACAAAATTGTGTTATAATTAAAATGTTAGCGTATGATTTTATGCTTTTGAAAGGATTTTTCGCTGATATGGAGAAGCGCACCAATGCAGATATCAATGCCTTGATCCTTGCCGCCCGAGGCGGCGATCAATCCGCTTTTGAAACACTGCTTCACCGTTATTCTCCCCTGATTGAATCCCTTTCTCTCTCGTTCTCCTCCGTCACCGATACCGAGGATAAGGATGACTTTTATCAAGAGGCTTGCATCGCCTTCTACCGTGCCGTGGAGCATTTTGACGTTTCCCAGACACAGGTAGAGTTCGGGCTCTATGCAAAGACCTGCATCCGCAACCGCCTCCTCTCCTTCTGCCGCAAGCTCCGACACAGAGATCGGATCGTCGGTCTTGACAGTGAGACGGAAACGGCGTGCGAATGTGATCCTTCCCAAAGCATCGTGGAGAAAGAAAATTTCTTGGCGCTGTACCAAAGGATCGAAAGCCTTCTCTCCCCGTACGAAAGCCGTGTATGGTGGCTTTATCTGTCGGGCAGAACGGCAAAGGAGATCGCAGTACAGGGAGACAGAGAGGAGCGCTCGGTGCACAAT
>JAFTMU010000196.1 GCA_017452215.1 Clostridia bacterium | reverse complement strand
GTTGAGGCGGTCGTATTTTTTAAACACCCGACGGAAGGCGGGCATCGCCTTGCGGCTGACGATCACAAGTCCCACGCCGAGAACAGGGATCACCACCACGAAGGTGGCTGCCAGCCAGCCCCCGAGAATGGCAGACATGACCACTGAAAAAATCAGCATCAAGGGACTGCGCACCGCCGTGCGAATGATCATCATGAACGCCATTTGCACGTGGGAAACATCGGTGGTAAGACGTGTTACCAGAGACGAGGAGGAAAAACGGTCGATGTTTTCAAAGCTGAAGCCTTGGATCCTCTCAAAAATATCGTGTCTGAGATTTTTTGCAAAGCCGGCAGAAGCACGGGCAGAGGTAAGCCCTGCAAGTCCTCCGCAGGTCAAAGACCCCAGCGCCATGACGATAAGAAGCACGCCGACTAAGATGATGTACGTCATTTCCAAGGGAGTGCCGTCGGTTTGATGTTGCTGTAAACGGTTGATGAGAAATTGTGCTGTGATCAGAGGGATCAAGGTTTCGATGATCGCCTCGCCCACCATCAGGCACAACGTCAGTACCGTAAGCTTTTTATACTCACGGATACATTTTGCTAATTTTTTCAGCATGCGTTCGCTTGTTTCCTTTCATTTCATTCTTTATAAAAATAGACTTTAAAGTATTTTATCACATTTGGGAAAAAAAGTCAATTACTCAAAACTGTGAATTTTGGAAATTTTATCTCCTTTTTTTGTGAATTCTGTTCATACTATTCTATTGCAAAAACCAGTGGCTTCAATCAAGGGAAATTGAAAAGGGGCTGAGCGTTGGCTCAACCCCTTGCTTTTTTGACAAGCTTGGATCATTTTTCCTTGACGTGTACGTCGATCTGATTGAAAGGAACCTCAATCCCCTCTTGAACAAACCGATTGTTGATAGCTTCCAAAAGGTCAAAATTCACCTGCCAATAGTTATCCTTTTCTACCCACACACGCAGGGTGAAATCCAAGGAGCTTTCATTTTGCTTGGTCAAACGGCAGAAAATGGCGGGATCCTTTAATACAAGCTCGTGCTTGTCCGCTTCCTCGGTCAGGATCGACTTGACCCTTTCGATATCGGTACCGTAGGCTACATTAAATGTCAGATCCACACGGCGTTGCGCATTCTTGGAATAGTTGATGATCGCCGAGCCCATAACGCTGCCGTTGGGAATGGTCACACGCTTATTATCGGACGTATTGAGGAAGGTATAGAAGATATCCAGATCGATAACGGTGCCCGAGTAGTCTGCCGCCTCGATATAGTCCCCCACACGGAAGGGGTGGAAGATCAGGATCATGATGCCGCCCGCAAGGTTGCTCAACGACCCCTGCAGCGCAAGACCGATGGCAACGCCCGCAGAGGCGATGGCTGCCACCACCGACGCCATAGGGACGCCCATGATAGCGATGATAGTAACCACGAGAATAATGTTCAGCGCAACATTGATGAGATTGAACAGAAAATGGGAAACGGTGGGATCCATTTTCTCCGCCTTTTTGCCGTTGCGCAGCTTTTTGACTACCGCCTTGATGATGATGCGTCCAATAATAAACACGAGGATCGAAGCCAAAAGCTTTGCTCCCACGTCCATTGCCAAGGCGATAAGTCCGTTGATAAATGCTTCCATAAGAAAAAACCTCCGAGATTTTATTTTTACGGTTCTATTTTAGCACTGCTTTTTCGTTTTGTAAAGCGCTATCATATTTTGTTTACAATTTTAAAAGAACACGCCGCTGATGAAAATCTCCAAGCCGATGGCGATGAGAATAACTCCACCGAAAACGGACGCCTTGCCCGAGAGACGGGTGCCAAAGCTCTTTCCGATCTGCACGCCGCCAAGGCAAATACCAAAGGTCACCGCTCCGATGACCAGGGCAGCAGTCAGCGCCATCAGCCAATCATATTCGGCAATGGTGAAGCCCACGGACAGAGCGTCGATGGAGGTTGCGATCCCCTGCACTGCCAAGGCGCCAAAGCCGAGAGAGGTACAGCAGGGTCCCTCCTCGCATTTGCATCGAATGCCGTCGAGAAGCATTTTTCCGCCGATGAAGGACAAAAGGATCAAAGCGATCCAGGGGATCGCCGTTTCAAACGCCTCAAAATATTCGGCTACGGTGTGGACGCAAAACCAACCGATGAGCGGCATTGCGCTTTGAAAAAGGGCAAACATTCCTGCAACGGCGAGCATCTTTCTCCCGCTCATTTTCGGCTCGTTCAGCCCGTTTGCCGCCGAGACGGAAAATGCATCCATTGCAAGTGCCGCTCCCATCAAAGCGCTCTCAAAAAAGAACCAAAAAGACCAATTCATATGTTTTTCTCCTCTATTAGATCCTATATTCAGTCATTATACTACAACGAACGATGAATGTCAAGGTGTTTCTTTCCTCTCTATTTGCTTGACAGAGCAAGCAAGCTGTGTTATAATATCAAAAAAACCAAGGAGGAGATTCGGTATGCCATGTGAACAATGTCCCAGGCACTGCGGTGCCGTGCGGGAGTGCGGTGAGATGGGCTTTTGCGGCACGGACACGGATTTTTCGGTGGCACGGATTGCTCTCCATCCATGGGAAGAGCCTGTGATCAGTGGGCAAAACGGCTCGGGAGCGGTATTTTTTGCAGGGTGCAATTTACGCTGCGTATTTTGTCAGAACCGTGAGATCAGCCGTGGGGAAAGCGGGAAAAAGCTCTCACCTGCGGCGCTGGAGAAAAAAATCCTCTCCTTGCAGGAGGCAGGGGCGCACAATATCAATCTGGTGACTCCCTCTCACTACACGGAGCAGCTTGTCCCTCTGTTGGAGCGGATCAAGCCGAAATTGTCGGTTCCCGTGGTTTGGAACAGCAGCGGCTACGAATCGGTGGAGTCCCTGCGCCTTTTAGAGGGGGTGGTAGACGTCTATTTGCCGGACGTGAAGTATTTTTCCCCCGAATTCTCCTCTGCTTATTCCTCGGCGCCCGATTATTTTACGGTGGCATCTTTGGCGCTTGCGGAGATGCTTCGGCAGCAACCGAAGGTCGTGATCGGAGGCGATGACGGGTTGATAAAGCAGGGGGTGATCGTCAGGCATCTGCTCCTGCCTGCTTGCCGCAAGGACTCCATGGAGCTGTTGCGTGCCTTGAAGGAGCAGTTTGGGAGTGACAGCTTTTTGCTCTCGCTGATGCGGCAATACACCCCCGACTTCGCCTTGGATTCCCCTTATAAAAATCTGCACCGTCGGGTGACGTCCTTTGAATATGAGTCGGTATTGGAGGTTGCCCGGGAATTGGGCTTTGAGGGGTTTGAGCAGGCGTCCGATTCTGCCTCGGCGGCGTTTGTGCCGGAGTTTGAATAATATAGAGGTGAGATCTCGTCAAGAGGTCCCACCCTTTTTGATTTAACGATGGCGGATAAAGCCCATGAGCTTGCTGATCTCCATGACCAAAAGGGGGACAAGGATCAAGCCAAGAGCAACAAGGTACATCTGCCACGGAAGCATTACGAGTCCGAATGCGATACCCACGGGGGTAAAGAGGACGAGGGCTACCAAAACCGTAGAGACCAACGCCGCCCAATTCAGAGTGTGGTTGGAGAACACACCGATCTTGAACAGGGAGTGCTCGCTGCGCATATTGAACGACTGCACCACCTGGGACAGTGCCAGCACCATGAACGCCATGGTCTGTCCCTGCGCAAGGTTGGCGTCGTTGCCGCCCCAGCCGATCCAAAACGCTATCAGCGTCAATGCGGCAAACATCATGCCTTGCAGGACCACACGAATGCCAAGACCGCCTGCAAAGATGCCCTCGTTCTTGGGCTTGGGCTTACGATCCATCACGTCTGCCTCTACTGCCTCCATGCCCAGGGCAATGGCGGGAAGGCTATCGGTGACAAGATTGATCCAAAGCAGCTGCATGGAGAGCAGCGGAGTCTTTGCCCAGAGGATCATGGAAAGAAATACTGTGATGACCTCGCCGATATTGGTGCCCAAAAGGAAGCCTACCACCTTTTTGATGTTGGCATAGATGCCTCTGCCCTCTCGGACTGCCTCCACGATGGTGGCAAAATTAT
Source organism: Clostridia bacterium (assembly GCA_017452215.1). Classification (GTDB taxonomy): domain Bacteria; phylum Bacillota; class Clostridia; order Oscillospirales; family CAG-272; genus UMGS1865. The sequence continues at coordinate 2,279 of JAFTMU010000196.1, read as the reverse complement.
CGTCGGTCAGGGTCATATCCGATGCGCCCTTGGCAACATCGGTACCCGTGATCCCCATAGCGCAGCCGATATCAGCCGCTTTGAGGGCGGGCGCATCGTTCACACCGTCTCCCGTCATGGAGACCACCTGGCCCTTGCGCTGCCATGCCATAACGATGCGGATCTTATTCTCGGGAGACACACGGGCGTAGACGGCGATGCCCTCCACCTGTGCGTCCAATTCACTGTCGGTCATGGCGTCAAGCTCGGCGCCGGTGATGGCTCGGTCCCCCTCGGTCAGAATGCCAAGCTCACGTGCGATGGCAGATGCCGTAACTACGTGGTCGCCTGTAATCATAATGGGCTTGATGCCTGCACGGCGGCAGACCGCTACGGCTTCCTTTGCCTCGGGTCTCGGGGGATCGATCATACCCACCAGCCCCAAGAAGATCAGCCCGTTTTCCAACGCCTCTGACGTGGGGATCTCGGGGATCTGATCGATCTCCTTATAGGCGACCGCCAGGACACGCAGAGCGTTCTCACTCATTTGCTCCACCAGAGCTTCTGCCCTTTTCAGGTCGCCCTTGACGCATCGGGGCGCCATCATGTCGAATGCGCCCTTGACGATGACGACGTTCTTGCCATCGATGCGGTTGACGGTGCTCATGAGCTTACGGTCGGAATCAAAGGGCAGCTCCGAGAGACGGGGGAATTGCTCGTTGAGCATCTCCTTAGAAAAACCGTTTTTGTGCGCCGCCAGGACGATTGCGGTCTCGGTGGGGTCGCCGATGTGCTTCTCCTCTCCGTTTTCGATGACCACGGAGCCATCGCAGCAGAGGGTTGCCCAATTGAGGAGCTTGCGGATCTCTTCGCTGTTTTCGGTGCCGATGCTCTCGGGGGCTTTGGCACCGTCTGCGTACGCCTTGACCAGCGTCATGCGGTTTTGCGTCAGCGTACCTGTTTTATCGGAGCAGATAATGGAAGCGCTGCCCAAGGTCTCCACGGCGGGCAGGCGGCGAATGAGGGCGTTCCGCTTGACCATGCGTTGCACGCCGATGGAAAGCACGATGGTGACGATGGCGGGAAGTCCCTCGGGAATCGCCGACACTGCCAAGGAAACAGCGGTCATGAAGATCTCCAAGGGAGGGATCTCGTTGATAACGCCCACCACGAAAATGACGGCGCAGGCGGCAAGGGCTACGATGCCCAGATATTTTCCAAGCTGTGCCAGCTTTTGCTGCAAGGGGGTTTGGGAATCCTCCTCATTATCCAAAAGATTGGCGATCTTACCCATTTCGGTATCCATTCCCGTAGCGGTCACCACGGCAAGTGCTGTTCCATAGGTAATGCTGCACCCCGAAAAGACCATGTTATGACGGTCGCCCAAGGGTGCCTTGGTGTCCACCTCTGCCTCGGCGTCCTTTTCGGCAGGGACGGATTCTCCCGTCAGTGCGGATTCCTCGCTTTTCAGCCCTGCGCTTTGCAAAAGGCGGGCATCGGCAGGGACAAAGTCTCCCGCCTCCAAGCGAATGATATCCCCGGGAACCAGGAACGCCGCATCAATGACAGTTTCCACGCCGTTGCGAATGACTCGGGCATGAGGAGCGGACATGTTTTTGAGGGCGTCGAGGGCTTTTTCCGCTTTTCCCTCCTGGTAAACGCCCATGGCGGCATTGAGAATGACGATGAAGAGGATCAGGGCGGGCTCGAACAATTCCCCCCAATTTTGCTCAACACAGATGATCACGAAGGAGACGATGGCGGCGGCGATGAGAATGAGGATCATAACGTCCTTGAACTGATCCAGGAAGCGCCCAAGAGTGCTCTTCCTTTTCTTTTCCCTGAGGCGGTTGGCGCCATACTGCTCCTGACGGCGGGCAACCTCGCCCGTGTCAAGTCCCTTTTGGCGGTCGGTGGAGAGCGCTTTTAAAACGTCCTCTCTTGATTGATCGTGAAACAGCAATGCTTTTCCCTCCTTTTGTGTATGCGGTTATATGACCGCATGATACACTCATATGTTTTTCACAGCACAACTATACCACATTTTTCGTGCTTTGTCAATAGTATAGACGAAATTTATAAAAAGATAACAAATTTTACAAAAGAGGGGCTGTCTCAAATTGCAAATTTGAGACAGCCCCTTGCGCAAAAAAGCCGATGGTAGGCTTTTTTGTGCCGGGAATTTGCGTTTTTCGTTTGCAAGTACGATCAAAAATACGGTCAAATTACGGACGAAAATTGCGGCGTCAAGCCGCAAAGCAAAAAACAGGGGGGTGTCGACCAAATGCGAAACGCATTTG
>JAFTMU010000195.1 GCA_017452215.1 Clostridia bacterium | reverse complement strand
GAGGCACGGTCGCCGTGCATTTCGATGATCTCGCCGATCAGACGCTTTGCGCCTACACGCACTACGTCGAACATATTGGCTTCTCTCATGCCCTCGGCAACCACCAAGGGACCGGATACCTTCAGAATATTTCCTTCTACCATTGCTTTATGAACCTTTCTTCCTTTGTCGGCCGGGCGTTACTCACGAAACAAAATATCTGCGCCCACCGCACGCTCCACGGCACTGCGGATGTTATTCATTCCATAGCCCGTTGAGCCTCCCTGCCCCGGAACCGATATCACGGCGGGCAGAGGCATATCCTTATAGCGATTCATGTCTTCTTCGATTTGAACGGCGTAGTTTTCGGTGATGAAGATCACCGCATATTCGCCGCTTTTTGCCATTGTATGCAGCTTTTTTGCCGCTTCCTCCGCATCCGTCATGTCCTCTACGGCAAAGCCGAGAGCCATAAAGCCGAGCACGGTGTCACGGTCTCCGATAATTCCGATCTTATACATAACTCTTACGGATCCTTTCTCGAATGACCGAAGGAGAAAGTCCCGCTTCCTTGCCGGCAAGAACGATCCGCAGGTTCTTCACCTCGTATTCGTGCGCCAAAAGGAAGGCTACCATCACCTCGAGTCCTACGGGAATAAACTTTGTTTCCTTGACGATCTCCATAATAAAATCGTCCAAGGAGCATTCGATGCTGCTCAACGAGCCGTTGCCTGTAAGAACCGCATCGGCAAAGCTTGCGTACTCGGTGTAGCGCAACCGCTCCCAAAGAGCCTCCTCGCTCACGCCAAAAAGCTCCGTGCGCAAGAGACGTCCGCCTTCAATAAAGGCGTCCTCCATGAGCGCTTTGCCCGCTTCCCCACTGTTCATGCGCAGAATGCGAACCGTTGTCATCACGTTGGTCAGGTCGATTTTTGCCCTTACCAAGCGTTGCGTGAAGGAATCCCCCGAAGCCGTTGCGCAGGACAGCATATCCCGATAGCATGCCTTGTCCAGCACCAGATCGATCAATTGGGGATTTTGGGTCCTTGCATACAGTGCGATCGCCTCCGCCGCTGCGCCTTGCATGGCATCGGGAACGCCCTCAAAATTGCCTGTTTCCACCATGCTCACGATTTCTTCGGCTTTCACCGTGCCGAAATCAAAGAGCATAGAGCGGGGATCGATTCCCCTTACAGAGCACTTGATCGCCGCTTTGAGATTGTTGCAATCGTAAGGATAGAGCCACAGGCGCAACGCCTCACTGTCGGGAGCAAGCTCCTGTGTGGTCTCATAGGCTTTTTTCAAAATGGCGAGAAGCGTTTCCTCTCGCAGGATCTTTCCGCTTTCGGGGTCTCTTTCTATAAAGACGCCATACTCCGAAAGCTGAGCATAAGCCTCGTCAATGGTTTTCGCATCGGCAAGTCTTGCAATGCGGTCCCCGCTGACGATGGCAGATTCCCTAGCACGCAGGTTTGCGCTGCCGTATAAATAGTCAGCCATCAGATAGCCTCCCATCAGCCCATTGCTTTGACGTCAAACAACGCACGGCTGACCTCTGCTTCCAAGCCTTCTCTGAGCTCTGCAAACAAGAGTGACAGCGAGCAGTTGGACTCCACAGGTCCATAGCGAAGGATCAAGCCTCCGTCAATAGCTACCGTTTTGCTTGACAGCACCAGGAGATCCAGCTTTGCCTTCTCTGCCTTACCGGAGAGCTTCTTTTTGGCTCCCTCGATCACAAGCTTACCCAAGCGATCCCGATCCTTTTGATTCATCAGAACCTCGTATGCCTCGGGCTCGATCATATCCTCATCTCCGTACAAGGCACGTCCTGTATGTTCCGCTTCCAGCTGCTCGGTCAGTGCGGCGCACAAAAGCCCTACCAAAAGATCAGCGTAGTGCTCGTTTGACAGCTTCAAGGTTCCCTCCAATGCGCCATCAAAAACAAGATCGATCAATTCGCTTTTGGTCTCTAACAGCAGATTGCGCTTTGCCGTAGCGGCGGTGGATTTTGCACGGGAAATGCGGTTCTTTGCCGCTTCCTCGGCGTCGGTTGAAAGCCGCTCTCTGATCTGTTCCGCACGGGTAGCATATTCGGCACGGATCTTGGCGCACTCGGCCTCTGCCTCTGCCATAATAGCATCCGCCCGTGCCTGTGCCTCGCCAAGGATCTTTTCGGTTATTTTTTCAAGTCCCATCATTGCCATTGGGATCATCTCCTTTCTGTATTTGCGGTACGGTCACCGTTCATTACAGAATCAGAAGGAGAGAGATCAGAAGCGCCAGAATTGCGTAAAGCTCAACGAAGGATGCAGAAATAACTGCCTTACCTACTGCATCGGGACGCTTTGCCAAGACGGAGATACCTGCTGCGGCAACCTCGCCCTGCTTAATTGCCGAATACAATCCGCCAAAAGCGATGGGAAGTGCTGCGAAGAGATAGTATGCGCCCTCGGCAATGCTGAGGGTGGCTCCTCCGCCCATAATACCGCTGAAAATCATGATCAGGAAGGCAGCGACCATGCCGTAAATACCCTGGGTCATGGGGAGCGCCTGCAACAGCATGGATTTACCGTACTTGTTGGGGTCCTCGCTGATCAGTCCCGCAGTAGCTCTTGCTACCATGTTGACGCCCTTTGCAGAGCCGATGCCGGGCAGAACCACTGCCAAGGCAGCGCCGATGATCGCCAAGCTGTTTCCGTTCAAGATTTCCTTAAAAATTTCACCAAAAGTTCCCATTTTTTTCGTCTCCTTTTTTTATTTTTATTGAGTCACTTTATTTGGTTCGTTCTGACAGTCTTCCGAATATTCCTCCGACGGAAGTGCGGGTTGGAACGGCTCGCCGCCGTCCTCGTAGAATTTGCCGAAGAACTCGATATACTGCAAGCGTGCCGCATGCACGAAGGTTCCCAGCAGGTTGATGACCAGATTCAGTCCGTGTCCTACGATCATAACGATCAGCATAAACAAAAATCCGATAGGTCCCGTAGCACCCAGCCCCGTAAGCATATTGATGACCTGGGCAATCACGCTTGCCACAAGACCCAAGGCAAGGATACGGGAATAGGACAACAGGTCGGATGCGTAGCTGATCAGCGAATACAAGCCGCCAAGTCCCGTTACCAACCAAGAGCCGACGCTCTTTTTTCCAATGCCCTTGAGGAGTAAGATCCCCACAAAGCCCGCAATGGCAACGTAGCCGCCGACCCCTGCAAGGGTGGAAAGCAGCTGTTGTACCGATTCAGACAGAGGCTCGGCGCTCATCATACCCGCTACCGCAGTGGGCGCTAACAGATCCAAGCCCGCAAACAGCACCCAATACGGCACTGTGGAGCAGATCGCCTCTACTCTCTTACCGCTCTTCCAGATCTGTACCATGTTGATCGCCATGCCTGCGATCAGGTGGATCTCACCTACGGCAAGGGATAAGACCAAAAATCCGATGGAAGAATCGATGGGATTGAAGATCAATCCGTTATAAAAGAAGCTTCCGATGGGGGTGGTTTCGGCTTTTCCCTCAAACACGGGGAAAAAGCTGTTCATGATGGCGGTGGGCAGGTTTCCGAACCAACCGCCGAATAAAACGCCCATGATCATACAGGAGATGCCGCAATAGCCGAACATCAGCATCGAGCGGCGAAGCCCCGTTTTGGGGTTGAGCAGCTTGACCCCTGCAAAGCAAGCAACGGACAAAAGCAATCCGTATCCCACGTCGGCAAACATCATACCAAAGATCAAAAAGTAGAAGACACTCATGATCAGGGTAGGATCAAAGGCTCCATACTTGGGATAGGAGTACATTCCAATGACCCACTCAAAGGTTTGCGAGAAGGGATTGTTGTGCAAAAGCACGGGCGCCTCCTCCCCCTCCTCGGGGTCTGCCACCTCTGTGGCGCACTCAAAGCGGGAAAGCGTATCCGCCACCGCATCTATCGTGACCTCGGGGATCCACGCCTCCAAAACGGCGCATTTTTCGGTTTGCAGAAGCTTCTGCTTTTGCAGGCACACGTTGAGAGTCGTCTGTTCAATATCGTAAAGGATCTCAACACCGTCCAGACCGTCTGCCACATCTGGCAGGCGCTCAACGATATTCATTTGCTCCTCCTCGAGCCTTGCTTTTCTTTGCTCCAATCGGCTGTACGCCACCTGAGCCGTGGTCTCCACCGCCTGAAAGGACGCTTTGACAAAGCCACACGCCGCCATGGCGTGATTGACCGCCTCCTCGTCGTCCCTATGGTAGATCAAGGAAAGATACCACTCTCCGTCTTCCCCGCTCACCGTTTCCACGTGCGCTCCCGCCGCCTCCAAGGACGGAGCGGGAGAGAGCTTGGAAATACAGCTGCCCAAAGCCACGACCGTCTTTGCCGTGCCCTCCTCATTGAGGGGTGCATCATACTCCAACCAAGGAAGCAAGCTCTGCATCAGCGCATCGATCTGCGCT
>JAFTMU010000194.1 GCA_017452215.1 Clostridia bacterium | reverse complement strand
GTCAGGGAAATCGGCTCCTGCTACCGTGAGGAGCAGGTCCGCCGCTGCGACTACTACATTGCCGCTTTGCGGGCGCAAAGAGAAAAAATTGCCATTGACACTCCCGTTCGCATCCGTCTTGCCATTACGCTCTGCCTCTGCATTGCCATCGGAAGTGCCATATTGCTCTGGTAAAAATACATTCGTCTAAACGTAGAGAAAAAGAATGGATATTTCGTTGATCATTAAAATCGCAGGCATCGGGATCCTTGTTGCCGTCGCCTCCCAGATCCTTAGCAAAAGCGGACGGGACGAGCAAGCCATGTTCGTGACCATTGCCGGAATCTTAACAGCGCTGATGCTGCTGGTCACACAGATTCGGGAGCTGTTCGACCTGATCACCTCGGTTTTCGGAATGTAACATGAACAGTATCAAGCTATGCATGATCGCTACCTTAGGACTTGCCGTTACCATGATCGTCAAGCAGTGGAAATCAGACTTTTTACCTCTGATCCGCATCGGCATGACCGTTTTATTTGCCACGGCGATCCTCACCTCCCTCTCCCCGCTGATCGGACAACTCAGCCATCTGTGCCAAGGGGAGGCAACGCAATACGTGGAAACACTACTCAAATCCTTGGGGATCGCCGTTTTGACACAGATCTGCTCCGGGATCTGCCGTGATGCGGGTGAGAGTGCCATTGCCGAGGGAGTGGAGCTGACGGGAAAGATCGAGCTGCTGCTCCTTGCCCTGCCCTTGATCAGCCAAATCCTCTCTGCCGCAAGCGATCTGCTCTCCCTTGGAGGTTAAAATGAGGACGTTCAAGCCCATACAAAGGCTTCTTTTTGTGAGCCTGTGCATTCTTCTCCTGACCCTCGTCATGCCCCTCGGTGTCAGTGCACAGGATACCGAGCTTTCTTATGAGGAGATGCCCGGAGAGTATTTGGAGTTTATCGAGCTGTTTCCCGACGAGATCACACAGCTCTTGCCGGAGGGGTTGTTTTCATCCGACAGCGAGGAGGTTGCGGGGGCGGTGGGAGAGATCAGTGATTTTTCCTATCTTTTGAGAGCCGCACTCTCCTTGGTGGGTCTCAAGCTCGGGGATTGCTTGAAGCTTTTGGCGTCGGTCATTGGCATTTTGCTGCTTTCCGCCACGCTGCGAGCTCTGCAAAGCTCCTTCCGTCAAGGCTCCGTCGGAAGCGCCTTTTCCCTCCTTTCCTCCCTGATCATCACGTTGCTGCTACTAAAAAAAGGCTACGACGGAATGCAGGGAGTAAATGAGTATTTTTCCATGCTGACCACGCTTGCCCGTGGCTCGCTCCCTCTTTTGGGAACGCTTTATGCCATGGGAGGAAACGTCTCTGCCGCTACTGCCTCCTCGGCGGGACTGACCGTATTTCTATCGGTCATGGAAGAGATCGTCGGTAAAACGATCCTTCCCTTTTGCGGCATCTGCCTTGCGTTCGCTCTGGTCAACGCCGTGGATCCTTCCATTCGCACAGGAACCCTTGCCACTACACTGAAAAAGAATTATACCACCGTTTTGACCTTTCTGATGACCTTGCTTCTTGCCATGCTGTCGGCGCAGACTACGCTTGGGGCAAAAAGTGACACGCTTGCCATGAAAGGGGTAAAATTTGCCACGGGAAATATGATCCCCATTGTGGGAGGGTCGGTTTCCGAGCTTTTGAAAACGGTGAGCGCAGGCATTGGTTTTTTGAGAGGCTCGGTGGGGATCTGTGCCGTACTGTTGCTCCTTTTGCTCCTTCTCCCTACCCTGATCGAGCTGTTTCTTCTTCGCTTGACCTGGCAATTATGCGCATCCTGCGCAGATCTGTTGGGATGTGACACGGAGAAACGACTTTTGGAAGAGTTTGCCTCCATCAACGGCTTTCTGATCGCCGCAGCCTGCATCTGCTCCTCGGTGCTCTTTCTCTCTTTTCTCCTCCTGTTACACTGCGCCTCGGCAATTGCATAAAGGGGGGACGGTCATGATAAAAACCTATCTGCTCTCGGTCATCGGAGCTTCACTTTTTGCCGCTCTGATCGGCATTCTCACCCCAAAGGGGGAGGGAGACGGGATCGGCAAGCATATGCGATTGCTCACTTCCCTCTTTTTGATC
>JAFTMU010000018.1 GCA_017452215.1 Clostridia bacterium | reverse complement strand
GGCTTGGAGCTTGGGGAGCGGTTGCGCAAGTCCGGGATCGAATGCGAATTCTCCGACGTCAACGCCGTGGTTTTGATGCTGACCCCCGAAATCGGGCAAACGGGTCTTGACCGATTGGAGGCGGCGTTGCTCGGCATTCCAAAAAAAGAGGCGGTGCACCTCTCTGCCCCTCCCTTTTCCCTGTGTGAGCGGGTGATGTCTCCAAGAGACGCCATGCTCTCCCCCTGTGAACGGATCCCCGTTGGGGACGCCTTGGGGCGGATCCTTGCCGCCGCCACGGTTTCCTGCCCTCCCGCTGTGCCGATCGCACTTTCGGGTGAGCGGATCGATGAGGACACCCTCTGCTGCTTTGCCTATTACGGTGTGGAGCACTGCTTGGTGGTCAAGGAAAAATAAGAATAAAAGTAAGGGGGTGTCTCAAATGCGTTTCGCATTTGGTCGACACCCCCCTGGTTTTTGCTTTGCGGCTTAACGCCGCAATTTTCGTCCATAATTTGACCGTATTTGATCGTACTTGCAAACGAAAAACGCAAATTCCCGGCACAAAAAAGCCTACCTTCGGCTTTTTTGTGCGAGGGGCTGTCTCAAATTTGCAATCTGAGACAGCCCCTGTTTGTTTTAGTCTGCCCAATTATCAACCTTTTCGCCGTTCACCACACGCTCTGCATCCTCAAACAGGGTGTTGAGCATATCCTGCTTGACAAAGAATTTGCCGACGATACCCTCTTGGGTGGAGACCCACTCGCCGCTCTCGTTTCTTTCCAGCACCTCTATGGTGACCATGGTCTTCCAATCGGTGTAATGATAGAAGCGATACACCAGACGCTGCTCGTTGTTCTCGGGGTAAAGCGGGATCTCGTTTCCGTCCTCATCCTTGGTCACAGAATGGTTGAAAAACTTTGCGTAATCCCTAAGAGTAAGGGTAACGGTGGCGTCTGCCTTGGCGCCGCTCGCCAGATACTCCTCCACGGTCATGCCGTATTTCTTGGTAAACTCGGTGTCGCTGACCATGCCTGTCAAGGAGAAATACAAAAGCTTGTACTGCAAGGCACGGAAGTTATCCTTAGCCGAAATAAAATCCACCTTTTGGGCGCCCGAATCGTTGATATAGGAATCGGTAATGGTGTAATCCAAAAGGCTGTTCTGTCCGTTTGCGACATTATAAACGTACATTCCCGAGGCATCGGGAGAGATGACAGCCTCCAAGCCCTGCTTGAATCGGTAGGTGGGATCCTCAAATTGGCGTTTGACCTTGATCTCCTTAGTCACACCGTTTTGCTGATACACGTAGTAGAAGGCGCCGTCACGGGTAATGATATCGCTCTTTTCGAAGTCTACCTTGCATTGGATGTTCTTTCCGTCTGCATCGGTATAGTAGTAGGTCACGGGGGTATAAATTACGTCCTCCCACTCGGGATGCAGGACCGCATCACGGTAGGTGATCACCTTGACGGTGGAGAAATCCAGGATCTTGGCGATCTGGTGCACGTACTGCCCACTCTTGTAATAATACTTACCGCCCTCGGAATAGACAGTGCCCATGTCGTGGTTGACAAGGTTCAGCTGATATACCGTCTTGCCGCTACTATCAATGCTTGAGGTGATATAATAAGCGTAGCTCAACGTGTGATCGAAGGAAAAAGCGTACGACTCCTCGCCACGTTGGAAGGAAAGCTCCTGCCCGTAAGCAAGATTATAGGACATGAAGTTTTGTTTATACCAATCCAGCTCGCTCCATTCCAGGAAGGAAAGATAGTATTGATCCACCTCTACGATCATGTCGTAAAGCAAGGACGCCACGTAGTGCGTTCCGTTCTCGGTCTTTTGTCCGATCAGAATCTCGTTGGTGATATAAGTGTCTCCCTCGTCACTGCTCTTGCCCGTATTGACTGCGTAAGTCAAATAGTGGACGTTTTTATCCAAGCCGTATTCCTTCAATGCATCGGCAGTAATGCCAATATGCTTACAGGAGGATGGAACCATCTCCAAAAGCGAGCCCAATGCTTCGATCGCCTTGGAATCGTTGATGCGGTATCCCTCCATAAATTCGGAATAGGTCTGATATGGGAGAGAGGTGTTCAGGGTATTGTTTCGATATTCCAGATCGATATAGTTAAAGGCAATGACCGTTCTTCCGCTATCCTCGTTGCCATCTACCCACTCATCCAGATGACGAAGGTAAAAATCCTTTGCCATGCTGTGATAGTTCACGCTGACGGGATAGAGCGCACGGGGCACTACCAGAGATTCTATCCTCTGTAATACCGTGGGCTGCAAATATTGGATATCCAGGATATAGATGGCGTCTCTGCCCTCTAACTGAACGTAATATCCGCTCTTGGAGGGGGTAAGATCCCCGATGTGAACGTTATAGGTCTTTTGGTCATCGGGGGCAATATTCTTGACGCTCTTGACATCAT
>JAFTMU010000193.1 GCA_017452215.1 Clostridia bacterium | reverse complement strand
TCCGAGACCGAGAACAACCGTTTGCTCTTTGAAATGACCTCCAAGTACGGTACTCCCTACTTCTCCAACTACATCAACAGCGACATGGAACCCAGCGATGTAAGAAGTATGTGCTGCCGTCTGCGTCTGGACCTGCGTGAATTGCGCAAGAAGTCCGGCGGCTACTTTGGAAGCGGCGAATCCACCGGTTCTGTGGGCGTTGTCACCATCAATATGCCCCGCATCGCATATCTTGCCAAGGATGAGGCGGATTTCTACGCCCGCCTGGATCACATGATGGACGTAGCAGCCCGCTCTCTGAAGGTCAAGCGTACCGTCATTACCAAGCTTCTGGAGGCAGGTCTGTATCCTTACACCAGAAGATACCTGGGCACTTTCAACAACCACTTCTCCACCATCGGACTTGTGGGTATGAATGAGGCAGGTCTGAACGCCAAGTGGCTTAAGGCTGACCTGACGAACGAAAAGACCCAGCAGTTCACCAAGGACGTGCTCAACCACATGAGAGAGCGCCTCTCGGATTATCAGGAGCAATACGGCGACCTGTATAACCTGGAAGCTACTCCCGCCGAATCCACTGCGTTCCGTCTTGCAAAGCACGACCTCAAGCATTATCCCGATATTGTCACCGCAGGCAGCGGCGAGGGCGAAACTCCCTATTACACCAACAGCTCTCACCTTCCCGTTGGCTACACCGACGATATCTTCTCCGCCTTGGACGTTCAGGACGAGCTGCAAACCCTTTACACCTCGGGAACCGTTTTCCACGCCTTCCTTGGCGAAAAGCTCCCCGATTGGAAGGCAGCAGCAACCCTGGTCAAAAAGATCGCCGAGAACTATCGCCTGCCCTACTATACCCTGTCTCCCACCTATTCGGTCTGCCGCAATCACGGATATCTTGCAGGCGAGATCTACAAGTGCCCCCTGTGCGATGAAAAGACCGAGGTATACAGCCGTATCACCGGCTACTACCGTCCCGTTCAAAACTGGAACGACGGTAAGGCACAGGAATTTGCCGATCGTAAGGTCTATGACATTGCCAACTCCAAATTGACCCATGCGGGCGTTAAGGAGGAAAGTACTTGCGAGTGCAAGGAAGCCCCTGTTTTGGCAGACGGCAACTACCTCTTTACCACCGCAACCTGCCCCAACTGCAAGATCGCTTGCTCGGTGCTGGATAAGGCGGGCTTCTCCTACCAAAAGCTTTTGGCAAACGAGTACGCAGAGGCTGCCACCGCCCTTGGCGTTAAGCAGGCTCCTACCCTCGTGATCATTCAAAACGGAAGCGTAAGCAAGTTTGCAGGCGTTTCGGACATCAAAAAAATGCTGAATGCATAATCCCATAAGGAATACATAACACATATGTACGATATTATCATCATCGGCGCAGGTCCCGCAGGTCTCACCGCTGCACTGTATGCAGGCAGAGCCAACAAGAGCGTGCTGATCATCGAAAAAGGAAGCTTTGGGGGGCAGATCACCTACTCCCCAAAGGTAGAAAATATCCCGGGCTTTTTGTCAGTCACAGGCAATGAGTTTGCCGACAAGCTGGTAGAGCAGGTCCTGGCGCAGGGCGCCGAGATCGAATGCGCAGAGGTTCTCTCCATCCGGGAGATGGGAACGCATAAGACCGTCCTCACCGATGACGGTGGAGCGTTCGACGGCCGTGCGGTCATCGTTGCCACGGGAGCCAAGCATCGCCTCTTGGGTCTTGATAAGGAGACCGACTTCATTGGCGAGGGTATCTCCTTCTGCGCTGTCTGCGACGGAGCGTTTTACGAAGGTAAAACGATAGCCGTCATCGGCGGCGGAAACTCCGCATTACAGGAGGCGATCCTGCTTTCCGATCTGGCAAAAAAGGTCTACGTGGTACAAAATCTCGATTTCCTCACAGGCGAGAAAAAGATGGTTGATCAACTTAACACCAAATCAAACGTAGAGGTTATCACGGGCACCACGGTCAAAGCCCTCTTGGGCGACAAGTAATTTCAAGGCATCACCCTCTATAAAACCGCAACGGGAGAGGAAACCGATCTTCCACTTGACGGAATGTTCGTGGCGATCGGATTGGTGCCGCAGAACGAGCCCTTTGAAAATCTGATCTCCTTGGACGAGAGAGGCTACGTTGCATCCGATGAGCGTTGCCTGACCAACGCCTCGGGCATCTTTGTAGCGGGCGATTGCCGCACCAAGCGGATCCGACAGGTCTCCACTGCCATTGCCGACGGCGCTGTCGCCGCACTGGCTGCCTGCGATTATTTAGACGCATAAAAACAGAATGCCGCAAGCTTTGCTTGCGGCATTCTGTTTTTATGCTCAATCTCCCGGCTTCAAATCACCCGTTGCGGGATTATTCAAGCACTTCCCGTCCTCATCAAACCGAGAGCCGTGGCAGGGACAGTCCCAGCTTCTCTCTTGGGGATTCCATTTCAGTGAGCACCCCATATGAGGGCACCGCTTTTGAGAAAAGGAAAGCAAGCTTGTCACCGCTTCAAATGCATTGACGGCAAGTTGGGGACGCAAGATGCTTCTGGAAGGAGAAAAGAGATCCTCATATGCGTTCTTCTTCCCCAAAATCATGTCGGTCAATAGCCGTGCGCTCACCATGGAGGAAGTCATTCCCCACTTTCCAAAGCCGGTGGAGACGTACAGGTCTTGTGTTCGGGAGGAGTACCTCCCAATATAAGGCATATGATCCAAGGTCATGCAATCCTGCGCCGCCCAGCGAAAGAGGCATGGAGCGTCTGGATAATGCGTTTTTGCAAATTGCTCCGCTTCCTTCCACGCATCGGTTTTCTTCCCTGTGCGGTGAGAGCCACAGCCAATTAACAACAGATCCCCTGCATTCCGAAAAGACAGCCCCTCGCAGGAGGCATCCAGATACATTCCGTCCACGTCCTGCGCTCCCCGAAAGGCACAAACGTAGGATCGGCTTTGATACATTTTCAAAAAATAACTGCCGTGCTTGTTCAAAAAGGGAAAATGCGTCGCAACAACGATCTTCTGCGCTTTGATTCTCCCTCCGTCAGTGGTCGCCTCTGTCCCAACAAGCTCCTTCACCCTCGTATGCTCATATACCTTCAACCCGGAAACGACGCCCGAGAGGAATTTGAGCGGATGAAACTGCGCTTGACGGGAAAACCCAACAGCGCCCAAAACAGGCATCGGCAGGAAAAGCGTCTCCCTAAAAAGTGCGGCATACCCGATCGCTTCCAACGCCAAAGCTTCTTCCTCGATTTCTTTGCGGTCGTTCACCGAATAAACAAAAGAATCCTTTTCCTCAAAATCGCAATCGATCCCCGCCGCTAATTTCCGATACTCTCCGATCGCCGCCTCATTCGCCTCCAAATAAAGCCTTGCCTTCTCTGCTCCAAAGCGCCGAAGCAGCTCTCGGTAAATCAATCCGTGCTGGGAGGAAATCTTTGCCGTGGTATTTCCGCTGGTTCCAACGCCGATCCGATCCGCCTCCACCAAAACGCAATCTACCCCTGCCGCACGTAAATAATAAGCGCATAGCACCCCTGCCAAGCCTCCGCCGATGATTAAAACGTCGGTTTTGATATCCTCGGATAACACCTCAAAACGAGGCATTGTAATTCCTTTTTTCCAATATGATTCCATTTTCTTCCCCTTACGTCTCTTTCCCTTATTTTGCGCAGGCGAAAAACCTGTCATACCAACCGCTGATAAAAGAAAAAAATCCACCCTTGACAACCTTTTTCAAAAAGTGTATAATAATGGTAGAAGCAAAAAAGATTCACTTGTGGAGGACAGAACATGAATCGAGTGATTACCATCGGCCGTGAATTCGGCAGCGGCGGCAGAGAGCTTGGCAAGCGCCTCGCCGAGCTTTTGGATTGCGCATATTACGACAAAGAGATCGTGGAGGAAATTGCAAAACGAACGCAGCTTGCGGAAGGATACGTACAACAGATCGTAGAGCATCGCTCCGGGATCTTCTTCCCCATCACCGTAGGGCGCACCTTACATCACGTTCATCCTGCGGGAACCGACTATATGTTAAAACAATATACCTCGGTGTATGCCGAACAGGCAAATGTTTTGCGTGAAATGGCAGAAAAATCCGATTGCATCATTGTGGGGCGCTGTGCCGATCACATTTTAAAGGGACATGATCCGTTGCGCATCTTTGTTTATGCAGATATGGAAAGCAAAATCGCCCGTTGCCGTGCAAAATCAGAGGAAGACGAGCACCTCTCGGATAAGGAGTTGCGCAAAAAGATCCTCGCCATTGACAAGGGGCGTGCAAAATATTATTCCCATTACACGGGAAAGCGTTGGGGAGACCACTCCAATTATGATCTTTGCGTCAACAACTACGCCATTCCCGTCAAGGAATGCGCCGAGTCATTGGCACATATTTTAAAATAATAAAAAAGGG
>JAFTMU010000017.1 GCA_017452215.1 Clostridia bacterium | reverse complement strand
ACGATGAAAAAGATGGGAATCGAGTTTACCTTTGTAAATCCCGATTGCTCCGAGGAGGAGCTGGCGGCGGCATTCCGTCCCAACACCAAGGCTGTGTTCGGCGAGACCATTGCAAACCCTGCTTTGACTGTGCTGGATATTGAGAAGTTTGCCAAGGCGGCTCACGCTCATGGTGTTCCGCTGATCATCGACAACACCTTTGCCACCCCCGTCAACTGCCGTCCCTTTGAGTGGGGCGCAGATATCGTGACCCACTCCACCCCCAAGTACATGGACGGTCACGGCGCTGCCGTGGGCTGTTGCATTGTGGATTCGGGCAAGTTTGATTGGCTGGCGCACAAGGAGAAGTTTCCCGGACTTTGCACGCCCGACGACAGCTATCACGGCATCGTATATGCTGAAAAATTCGGTCTTGAGGGCGCATTCATTACCAAGGCAACAGCACAGCTGATGCGTGATTTTGGTTCCACCCCCGCACCCCAGAGCGCCTTTTTGCTGGGGCTTGGCTTGGAGAGCTTGCACGTTCGCATGGAGCGCCACTGCGCAAACGCTCTGGCAGTTGCAAAATTCCTGCAAAGCCACGAAAAGGTGGCATGGGTCACCTATGCAGGCTTGGAGGGAGACAAATATTACGAGCTGGCAAAGAAATATATGCCCAAGGGGACCTGCGGTGTGGTCAGCTTTGGCGTGAAGGGCGGACGTAAGGCTGCGGAAAAATTCATGAAGCATCTGGGACTTGCCGCAATCGAGACCCACGTTGCCGATGCCCGTACCTGCTGCCTGCATCCCGCAAGCGCAACCCACCGTCAGATGAGTGACGAGGAGCTGTTGGCGGCGGGCGTATCGGGAGATCTCGTCCGTTACTCCTGTGGCTTGGAGAACGCAGAGGATCTGATCGCCGATCTTGCGCAGGCGCTGGAATCCGTTTGATCGTTCTTTTTACCCTCCGATTTTTTACAAACTTCGTTCTGTCGGCTTTGGCAGACCTAAAAAACACGTAAAGGATAGATGATATGCCGATTAAAATTCCCAATCAGCTTCCCGCAACCAAGACGTTAGCCGAGGAAAATATCTTTGTTATGACCGATGAAAGAGCAGTGGCACAGGACATTCGTCCGTTGCAGATCCTGCTTCTCAATCTCATGCCCACGAAGATCGATACCGAGACCCAGCTTTCACGCCTGTTGGGAAACACTCCCTTGCAGGTGGAGCTGACGCTGATGCACACCCGATCCCACAAATCCAAGAATACCTCCGAGGAGCATCTCTTGGCGTTTTATACCACCTTTGACGAGATCAAGCACAAGAACTACGACGGCTTGATCATCACAGGCGCTCCCGTAGAGCTCTTGGAGTTTGAGGAGGTGGAATATTGGGAGGAGCTTTGCGAGATCATGGATTGGAGTCTCTCTCACGTGCACAGCACCTTCCACATCTGTTGGGGAGCACAGGCGGGGCTGTATCACCATTTTGGAATAAAGAAAAAGCCCTTGGAAAAGAAAATGTTTGGTATTTTCCCCCACGTGGCGGACTACAAGCGTTCTATTTTGTTCCGTGGCTTTGACGACGTCTTTATGGTGCCGCATTCCCGACACACCACTGTGGACAGAGAGGACATTGAGCGTGTTTCGGAATTGAAGATCCTTGCTTCCTCCGAGGAGGCGGGCGTGTTTGCCGTGTCTACCAAAAAGGGCAGGCAGATCTTTATTACGGGACACCCCGAATATGATGCCGAGACCCTCAACCGTGAGTACGTCAGGGACGTGACGGCAGGAAAGCCCATTGAGATCCCGAAGAATTATTTTCCGGGCGATGATCCCACAAGGACGCCTCTGTCTACGTGGCGCTCCTCGGCAAATCTTTTGTACTCGAACTGGCTCAACTATTTCGTATATCAGACCACGCCCTTTGATCTCAATAAGATCAATGGGAAATAAAGATGGGGCAGTCTCAAATGGCATTTGAGACTGCCCTAATGAATTGCAACCTGACAGTTGCATAGAAATAGAATCAGAGAAATTATCCCTTTCCCAGCATGATTTTGATGATCTCCTTGTCGGTTTCTCCCATTCCGTCACGGGCAAGGAGACCTACGTTGCGAATGGTGTTTTCCACGCCCTTGGTGACGATGCCGTCGCCGCCGTAGAATTGCCGTCCCGTGGTTGCCATTTCAAAGCCCATAAATCCCGCCTCCACCGCCATAGCGATCTTTGCGGCGCAGGAGGGCTTAGCACCGTCGCAGATCGTACCCGAAAGGATAGCTACGGCGTTGACAAGTGTGTGTGCGATCTCGTAGAATCTGCCCCCTGCAAGATAGCAGATGCCCGCTCCGCAGCCGCAGCCTGCGCTGATGGCGCCGCAATAAGCGGAAAGACAGCCGATTCCTGTTTTTTGATGTACGGTGATTAAATCCGAAACGATCAGAGCACGCAGGAGCGTATCCTCGTCGATGCCATGCTCCTCGGCGTAAACGATCACGGGGACCGAGGCGGTGATACCTTGATTGCCGCTTTCGGAAAGAATACAAACGGGGAACTCACAGCCGCTCATGCGGGCGTCGGAGCCTGCTGCGGCGTATGCTCGTGCTTTATCCTTGACGCTGACGTTGCCGTCACGGTACAACAATTGACCAATGGAGGCGCCGTATTTGTTTTTGAGCCCCTCCTTGGCGATCGCCATGTTCATCTCGATCTGACGGCGAAGATAGGGACGCAAACGGTCAAGATCTGCCTCGTCGGCAAAGGCAACAATGCTTTCTACGTTTAAAAGAGAGCGGTTGGCGTCGTTTTTCGTGCTCTTTTTTTGCTCGTCGGGGGAAAGGTATTCGTGGGTGAGGTTGACGCCGTCACGCTCGGCAAGGATCAAATTGGTATGAAAGCCAGTGATCTGTACCCGTGCGGTATGTCCCTCGGCTTGTCCCGAGATCAAAAGATCAAAGGTGCAGGCGGTATTGAGCTCGGAGACCCTGATGGGGCATTGCTTCAAATAACTGCGCAAGCGAATGCGGTCGTCGCCCGTGAGCACGGAGAGCAGCTCCAGCTTTTTATCGTATCTGCCCGAGATGATGCCTGCGGCAACTGCCGCTT
>JAFTMU010000192.1 GCA_017452215.1 Clostridia bacterium | reverse complement strand
TCGAACATATACATATCCGAAAAGGACACCACACCGCCCTTGATCATTTCCGCAATGGCGAATTTAGAAGCCGTGTAAACGCTCTTGTGGGTCAAAAGCTCCTCTGCGGGAAAGATCCGCTCCTCCAACCATCTCTGCAAGGGCAGATCCTCTCCGTACCCTCGAAACAGCGTCATTGCCGCATGGCAGTGAGCGTTGTAAAAGGCAGGGATCAAAAGATTCCCCACGGCATCGATCACCTCGGCGCCCTTGCAATCAGGCACTTCTCTTTCAATGGCGGTGATCCGCTTATTTTCCACCGTCACACAAACGTTCGCATCTCCATAGCCGTATTCGGGCAAAAGTCTTGCATTTTTCAGTATCGTTTTCATCAGATAAATTCCTTATACAGTGATTTTTCGGTCATATATTCTGCCCGTACAGGCTGAACTGCCGAAATTTTCTTCAAGATCCCCTGCGCCCTTTCAAAATAAGCGTTGTCCACGGGAATCGTTTGCAAAATTTGTTCCAGATAAGGCTTCAACAGTCCTACCTCGCACGGCATGGTAGAGTCGATGCTTGCACTGCAACGGAAAACGTTGGGAAAAATATTTTTCTCCTCGTTCTCCCTGACACTCTGCCAAAGAAACAAAGTAAATTCCGGCGGAGTGGAGCGATGCCGAAAATCCCGAACCAGACGACGGTAAAGCCGCAGCTCGTTCGCCTCAAACACCTCTCCACCCACGCTGATGGAGGATTGCGGCGCAATATAGATCACAGGGAAAGCGCCGTCTCGGTTCAGCGTTTCATTCACGTTGGAATAGAGCACCTGAATCCCCTCGAACAAAAAGACGTCCCGTGGAGTGGGAAGGATGCGCTCCCCGATCTCCCTGTTTCCCGTGTGAAAATCAAACCTTGGCAACACCGTTTCTTTTCCCTCAAACAAGCGCTCTGCCTGTTCCTTGAGTAAGGCGATATCAATGGTCTCCTCGGAATCGTAATCGATTTCAAGGTCGGCATTGGCGGCACGGCGATGTAAATACTCCTTGTCGTAATAAAAGTCGTCAAGGGAAATCACGTGAAGGTGCAATCCGAGGGCAGAAAGATGCCGGGTGATCTTCCCTGCCGCCGTGGTCTTTCCCGAGCAGGTAGGACCTGTGAGCCCCAAAAGCCGCAGATCGGGAATCGATTCGATGTAGGAGATCGCCTCCTCGATCTGCCTCTCCAAGGCGGCATCACAGTCACGAACAAACTGCCGCATCTCCTCGGCACGCTCAAAGGAGCCAACGGAATACACGTTCATATCAATCAAACGTCCTCCTCAAAGCAGTAAATGACCAATTTCTCTTACACCAATTCGTGATCACGGTAAAATTTCTCCATTGCCGCAATCTTTTGCTCGGTGCTGTGATCGTCCAGATATTCGTAAGGGTATTTGGGATAGAACAAGCGCTCGATCTTGGGCTTTCCGCCATTCTTGGGACGGTAATCCACCATTTTGGAAACAGCGCCCGCTCCCACAGCGAAAATGGAGTGCACTTCCTCCATCATATAGACGTTGTAGCGGCATTCGGCGCCCTCTAAGGCAAAGCCTACATTTTCAAGATTCCCTACCGTATTCTTCTGCCGATACATATAGTAAGGCAGGTATCCCTCCTGCTGGGTTTTCAATTGAGAATAGTCCACGCATTTGCCGGCATCTCCTCCTCTGAGAGAATAGACGCTGTTGCCCTTGCGCAAAATCTCCGCCGCCTTTTTGATACAGAAGGTATGTACCGTAATGTTTTCAGGGCGCAGAGAAAGAATGCGCTCAAAGGTTGCCGAGAAGGTCTTAAAGGTATCCCCGGGAAGCCCTACGATCAGGTCGGTATTGATGTTGGGAATTCCCGACGCACGGGCGATGTCATAGGCACGCAGGAAGTCCTCCGCCGTGTGGCATCGACCAATGCTCTGTAACACCGCCTCGCAAAGGGATTGGGGATTGACACAAACACGGGTCACACCGTATTCCTTGGCAACCGCCATCTTCTCGGCAGTAATGGTATCGGGACGTCCCGACTCCAGGGTAAATTCCTCCAAGGAACTGATATCAATGCGCTCCGAAATCTTGGAAAGCAGAAAACGCAGCTGCTCTGCCGTAAGGATCGTGGGGGTTCCTCCGCCGATATAAACCGTGCAAATACGAAGCCCCAAGAGCTTGATCTGCTCCAAGGTCTGTTCCAGATCATTTACAAGGTGTGCCAGATAATCGGGGATCAGGGAAAGCAGTTTTGGCGAGGTATAAGACACAAAGGAGCAATAGGAGCACCGTGTGGGACAGAACGGAATGGAAATGTAAACACTGCAATCCTTTGGAGACGGCTCACCGATCAGCTTTTCCTCGTTCAGCGCCACCTCGGTGGCAAGCGCCGCC
>JAFTMU010000191.1 GCA_017452215.1 Clostridia bacterium | reverse complement strand
TGAATACGGTGATACGATCAAGGAGACCCTGACGCTGGAGATGCCCGAAAACTGGAACCGTATTTTTGATATGGCAGGGCTTTGGATTGAAACCGATCGCTACGATATCAAGATAAACGGTGTCAGTGTGAACACCGGTAAGGAGCAGCTTACCTATCTGGTTTACGGTGACTGCACCATTACCCTTACTCCTGCTTATTTTCTCGATGTGGGTGTAGAACCCGACGGAATGTACTCGGTGATCTTGACCGATCCCGGTACGACCCTTGCGGAGATTGCCGAGATGCTCGGCATTGACGGTACAAAGTACGTCTGGGAGATCAACGGCAACAGCGGTATCAGCCTTTCCGAGAAGATCGGAAACTACGTTTACGGTTACGGAAGATACTATATCAATCTCCGTCCCGTTCGTGTGGGCTTCTATGTAACGGTGACCGATGAGTTTGGTAACACCTCTACCTACGAGACATGGGGTGAGGAGGCGTTTCCGCTCCAAGCAACGGCGCAGCAGATGGTAGACTGGCTGAACGGTCACATCTGGGTAAGCTTTGATTACCACACCATCATCTGGCACAACAAGCTCACGGGCGAATCCATCGAGATCACCTCTCCCGATTTCGTTTGGGAGTATGATCCCAGAATGGAGGGTAGCATCGGTACCTGCTACTTTGCTATTGAGATCACCTGTAATTTGTTGAGAGTGAACGTGGAGATCGTGGATCCCTATTCCGAAAACGGCGGCGTTTATGATACGCTGGAATTGACCGAAGCAATCTCGATCGTGGAGATCCTCGAGAAATACGGCTACGGCACGGATCGGCAGATGCTGATCTATGATGACGGATATTACGTTGATCTTGATCACGTGGTTACGCATAGCACACATATTCGCATTGAGATCACGGCGGGCACGGAAGAGCCCGATCCTGAGGAGCCTCAGGAGGGCTTTGAGGTTCAATACGACGTGACCGACAGAGACGGTGTGAATTACACCGGCAGCGTTTGGGTCACGGAAACTCTATCGATCGCAGACGTGCTCTACAGCATCGAAAATGCTCCCTTCTATTTTGATTTCGGTGATGGCTATGAGGTTCTGTTGAACTATGAGCTGATCGATGACAGCTTCAGCAAGGGCGCATACTTTACCTACGTTGACGCAGCATGCACGATCACCGTTCGCCCCACCTACAAGCTGGTGATTGAGGGTGAATTCAACGAGACCTTCTACTTCGCCACGGAAGGACCTACACCGCTCTTTGAGATCGCAAACCGACTGGGCATCGATTTCAACAACTATTTCTGGGTATGCGGCGGTGAGACCGTGGACGGCGACAGAACCGTAGGCGAGCTTTTTGACTACGATTGCTACTCCTATCACTACATCCGTGTAGAAGCGAAGCGGATGTCGGTCTACGTGGTATATTACGATATGTACGGCGGGACGCAGACCTTCCCCCTCTCGGATGCAGAGGACGGAATCTCCTTGGAGGCAGTATTTGAGCGTGTGGGATTGGATCTTTCGAATCAGAGATACAAGATAAGTGCTACCAACGTTTGGGGAGAAGGCTTTGAGATGGAGCTTTCCAACACTTTGGAAGCATATCACCCCGGATATGAATTGGAGGGCTATGAGGGAACCTCACACTACACCGTGTACGTACAAAGTCTTTCTTTTGAAGTAAAGGTGACTCTGTTCAACAATACGGGTGTGAATACCTACAACGAGATGATCCTTCACGAGCAGGTGTCGGTTGGTCAGGTGTTTGATTGGGTATGTGACGGTCTTGCCTTTGAGGAATTGGTGAACTTCAGCTTCTACACTAACAATTCCGATATGTGGCTTGATGGTGCAGACTCCATGATCTGGGCCTCCTGCGAGATCACCTTCCAGATCCCTGACGTTGTGATCGAGGGCGGAGAAGGCGAGGATAGCGGTGAGATCGACAAGGGATATATCACTGTGGACGTGACCCTCTATTTTGAAAACGATAACACGCTGTCGAATTCCTTTGATATCAAGGGAAGTTATTCTACCTTGGAGAACGTTTACTATAACATTATTGGCGAGGGCGCTTTGGCGTTTGAGGAATCGATGAAGATCGGTTATTGGACAGTGAACGGTATTGAGGTATACGACGGCTCCTATGCAGTTTATGACGGCGACGTTATTTGCTTCTATCAGACCGTGAGCATGGAGGGCGGTGACTCCGGGGAGGACATTCCTCCCGTAGAGGAATATCCTCCCGAGGTGGATCTCCCCGATGCGCCTGTGGAGGGGGTTACCTTGAAGATTCGTGTAACGCAGTATGATATCAACGGAGATGGTCGGTCCATGCGTTTTACCGTGACCTCGCCCACGGCGTATTTCATTGACGTTTGTCCCAATCTTTGCGGAGAGAGCTTTGAGTTTACCCAAGAGTGGGGATACTGGATGCTGGACGGAAAGATCGTAACCGCCGATACCGTGATCTACGACGGCTGCCATCTGGAGCTTTATCAGACCAAGGTGCCCGATGACTCGGGGGATTCCTCCGAGGGCGAAAGTGATTCGGTAGGGGGCGGCTCCTCCTCCGATAGCGGAAGCGATTCGGTAGGTGGCGGCTCCTCCGATAACGGAGCTTCCGGCGACGACGGCTGGGGCGGTGCAGATGACTCCTTTGACGGCACCGAGGTGATTCCTCCC
>JAFTMU010000190.1 GCA_017452215.1 Clostridia bacterium | reverse complement strand
TATTTGCATCTTTTTGTTATACGTTTACGTTTTCTTCACTGCTTTGGGCTGCCTTGGCATCCTGCTCCTTGCGATATTCCTCCACCAGCTTGAAAATATTCAGAGAGGAATAGGTCTTTGAGCACTTGGCTTGCTCTACACGCATTTCCATGCGGCGCTCGGGAGAACGGATCAGCTGTAAGCCATAGCGGATCTGCTTACGGATACGCTTCGCTCCCAGGGAGCATCCCTTTTTGGTGAAAAAGCGGAAGTTATCGCTCTCACAACCGGGAATAGGAGCCGTGTGCACCATGGGAATACGGCAGACCAACGCCTCGCTGGAGGAAAGTCCTCCGGGCTTGGTGTACAGCACGTCGCACGCCACCATATATTGGGGGATCTCGGTGGTAAAGCCCACGATGTGCACGTTATCGGCACCTGCAAAATGCTTTTCTAACGAAAGGCGCAGAGAATCGTTCTTGCCGCAGATGATGATCATATGCGCTCCCCCCAATTTGGGATAGAGCCGCTTGGTAAATCTGCGCATACTTCCCGCTCCCATGCTGCCGCCCATGACCAAAAACAGAGGCGTATCGTTATCAAAGCCCAGATGCGCTCTCGCCTCCTCCTTGGTGGGAAGATCCAAAAACCGCATACTGATGGGAATACCGAAGGGGCGCAGCTTTTCCTCGGGCAAGCCCCGTTTGACGTAGGTGGGGATCAGCCCCTCGTGAGGAACCACGTAATAATCGCACATCAAGACCTCCTGCCAGAAGGGATAGTGCGTATAATCCGTTGCTACGGCGACGGTAACGGGAAGCGGATAGTTATGCTTTTTGAGATGCGCCAATGCCTGGGCGGGCATCAAGTGCGTGGCGATAATACCATCATAGGGTCCGTGCTCCTCCAAATAGGCGCACAGGCGCTTGGCGACGATAGCGCTATCCAAATACAGGGGGGAACGCATCTTGCGGGAAAAACAGTAGCTTGCCCCCGCCGAGAACTTGTACAGCGCTCCAAACAAAAGGGGTACGTGCTTGACCATGCCAACGTAGGAAACGTTGACGAAATTACTGATCTTATCGCTGAACAAGCCGAGAAAATCGACGACCTCACCCTCGTGTCCCTCGTGCTTGACACGCTCAAGGATCGCCTTGGCGGCGGAGTTATGTCCCTCGCCTGCCTTGAATGACAGAATCAAAATTTTCACGTTGGAAATCCTCTTTCCTCATTATTTTTTGAACTGTGTCCTGTGATATCAACTTATGAATACCGATGCCGAAATAAAACTGCAAACGTCAGATCTTTCCCGGTGTCTTGGCATACATGTGTATATTATATCACAAAAATCGCCCTTTGTCAACGGCTTGTATGTTTTAGTGACGCAATTTGCGTTTTTTCAGCAAAAATGAGGCGCTCGCCAACCCTCTTTGATGGAGACGGTAGCCTGTGCGACGGGAAACGCCCAAAAGATTTGCCGCCCGCTCAATGCTCTCTCCCCGTATGTAGCGATAATACAGGATCAGCTTTTCCCTCCCGTTTTTCATCTCTCCCAAAAGAGCCGTTACCTCATACATTCTTGCCCGCCAATAGCTCTCGTCCCCCGACAGGACATCCTCGCAAAAGCATTCCTCGTCAAAGGGCTTGACTCTCTTGCGCTCGTACCTTCGCAGATTCAGCATATCCAGACACAGCTGATAGCCGCATAAAAAATCCTTGGTCCTCTCTATGGCATCCATTCTCTCTTCGTTTCTTTCGGTCACGTTTTTCACTCCTTTCTTTTTCGCAAATCCGTAATATCGTTTCGACATTTTTCAACTTTATTTAGAAAAAATTCGCATTTCCTATTGACTTTTTTTCGGAAATCCGTTATAATTTTGTTGTACGAGAAATATTATAACGGATTTCCGAACTATTGTCAATAAAGATTTTCGGTTTTTCTTAATATTCTTGCAATTTACACAAAACAAAAATCCCACCCCTGTAAAAATTAACCAAAATGATACATGGAGGATCTTATGGACTATTCCGTATTTGAGCAGCTTCTGTCATTGCGAGGTGTCAGCGTATATCAGGTGGCAAAGGCGACACACATTGCCGCCTCCACGTTCAGTGATTGGAAGAACGGGCGCTCGGTTCCGAAAACCGACAAGCTTGCCCGCATCGCCGACTATTTTTCGGTAACGCTGGACGAGCTGATGGGCACCGCCAACGCCCGCAAGCAAGCGGAGCTTTCTTATAATGCGATGCGGGCGCAAAAAATGGTGCCTGTGATCGGGGTCATTCGGGCAGGCTCGCCGATTGTCACCGATGAAACTCTCTTGGGACGGGAATTTGCCGACGTGGACGACATTGACGAATATTTCTACTTGGAGGTCTGCGGCGACAGCATGAAGAACTGCGGCATCGTGGAAGGCACCTACGTGCTGTTCCGCAAGCAGCAGTACGCCGAGAACGGTGATATCGTTGCCTGTCTTGTGGACGGAGAAAGCGCCACGGTCAAACGCTTTTCCAAGGAGAACCGCCGCATCATTCTTTCCCCCGAAAACGAGGACTATTCCCCCATCATCCTCTCCCCCGAGGATTTTGAGATCGGTCGGGCAAGGATTTTGGGCGTTGCCATTGAAGCAAAAACCAAATTCTGATCTTTTTTCTGAAACGAACCCCACAGAAAGGAAAGCATATGATTGCAATCAGCGTAAACGAGCTCTCCCTGAGCTTTGGTACGACGGTAATATTGGATAAGATCTCCTTTGCCTTGGAGGAAAACGACAAATTGGGGATCATCGGCGTGAACGGCTGCGGAAAAAGCACTCTGCTCCGCCTGCTCATCGGAGAGGCGGATGCCACGAGCGGAGAGGTCTATCTTTCCAAAGGAAAGACCATCGGCATTTTGAAGCAGGACGGCGCCTTTGCCTGTGAGAACGAAGCGCAGACGGTTCTGGAGCGTATGTACTCCGCCTTTCCTCTGCTTTTGCAATACGAGGCACGGCTCTCAAAGCTGGAAGCAGGCTTGAAAACGGGAGAGAGCCGCATCATTGCCGAATACACCGACCTGCACGAGAAATACGTCAAGGAGGGCGGCTTGGAGTTTCGTGGCAGATGCGCCTCGGTGCTTGGACGCCTTGGATTTGATGCCGCCGCCATGCAGCAGCCCGTCTCTACTCTCAGCGGCGGTCAGCGCACCCGCCTTGCCCTGGCGGTGGAATTGTCCCGTGAGCCCGACGTTCTCCTGTTAGACGAGCCCACCAACTACTTGGATATTGAAACCCTTGCATGGTTGGAGAGCTTTCTCGTCTCCTACAAAAAATGCTTGATGATAGTTTCCCACGACCGTTATTTTCTGGATAAGTTAAAAAACAAGACCCTTGCCATCGAGCATCACAAAGCGAAGCTCTACAACGGAGGCTACACCAAGAGCATGGAGCAGCGGCGCCTGGACCGTGAGATCGCCGAACGGCATTGGAAAAACCAGCAGCGGGAGATCGCAAGACAGGAGGCGTATATCGCCCAGCAAAGAGCATGGAATCGGGAGCGCAACATCATTGCCGCCGAGAGCCGACAAAAAATGCTGGATAAGATGGAAAAATTGGAGCGTCCCCAAAGTGCTCCACGTGCGATACAGATGCAATTCGGGCAATCCATTGCATCGGGAAACGACGTGTTGGAGGTGCGGGGGCTGGGAATGTCTTTTGGAGAGCGCAGGCTTTTTGAGAATCTCTCCTTCTCGGTAAAGCGTGGGGAGCGGGTGCTGATCATCGGTCCTAACGGGTGCGGAAAATCCACCCTGATCAAGCTGATCCTGCGCCGACTTACTCCCACCAAGGGCTCCATCGACGAGGGCTATAACGTACAGATCGGATATTACGATCAGGAAAACCAAAATCTCACCCCCGAAAACACGGTGCTGGACGAATTATGGAACGCCTACCCCACAAGTACCGAAACCGAGATCCGCAACACGTTGGCGATTTTTCGCTTTGTGGGCGAGGACGTGTTCAAGGAGGTCTCGGTGCTCAGCGGCGGAGAGCGGGCAAGATTGACTCTTGCAAAGCTGATGCTTTCCAAAATGAATCTGTTGGTCCTCGACGAGCCCACCAACCACTTGGATATCGATTCCAGAGAAGCCTTGGAGAGTGCCTTGGAAAAGTTTGAGGGAACCATTATTACCGTTTCCCACGACCGTTATCTGATCGAAAAGCTGGCGACGAGGATCCTGGAGCTCCACCCCGGGGAGGCGTTTTTCGGAGATCTCCTGGACTACCGCATCGATCGGGCGGGCGAATCCTATACGGAGTTCCGCCGATACAAGGCGGACCGTATCGCAGAGTGGGAAAGTGCTGTTGTGAAAACCGTCTCCGCAGCTCCCCAAAGCTCTGCCAAGGAGCAATATCTGAAAAACAAGCAGGCTGCCGCCGATGCACGGAAATTAAAGGCTCGGATCGAGCGCCTCAAAAAGGAATGCGAGGAGCTGGAGCGGGAGCTTGCCAAGATCGAGGAGGAACTGTTCGGCTCTGCCGCCAGCGACTACGTGCGTGCCGCAGAGCTGGATACGCAAAAGTCCGCCGCCGAGGAGAGGCTGATGGAGATCTACGAGGAATTGGATACGCTATCGTCAAAGGAACAGGAGGAACAGGCATGAAAATGAAAAACAAAAAAAGCGGTGCGGGAGCCTTGAAAAAGTTTCTCCCCTATTACAAAAAGTATCGGGGCACGATGATCTTTGACCTGTTTTGCGCCGCTCTGACCACGGTGTGCGAGCTGGTGCTGCCCATGATCGTGCGAAGGATCACGGGGGCTGCATCCTCGGAAAATCTCTCGGAGCTGACTTTGGAATTGATCCTTGGCACGGGGGCGCTGTATATTCTTTTGCGCATCATCGATACCGCCGCCAACTATTTTATGACCTCTACGGGACACATCATGGGAACCCGGATCGAGACCGATATGCGCAGAGATCTGTTCTCCCACCTGCAAAAGCTTTCCTTTTCTTATTACGACAACACCAAGGTGGGAACGCTGATGTCCCGCATGACTGCTGATCTCTTTGACGTGACGGAGTTTGCCCATCACTGTCCCGAGGAATTTTTCATTGCGGGAATCAAGATCATCGGCTCCTTTATTTTGCTTTGCACCATCAACGTCCCCTTGACGCTGATCGTGTTCTCGGTGATCCCTGTGATCCTGATCGTATCGGTGGTCTTTCGTCTCAAAATGCGGGCAAATTTCAGAGAATCCCGCAAGCAGATCGGAGAATTGAACTCCCAAATCGAGGACAGCCTTTTGGGGATCCGTGTGACCAAATCCTTTGCAAGAGAGAGCGAGGAGGCGCAAAAGTTTGATACGGGCAACTGCGAATATTTGCGCATCAAGGCAGAGCGCTACCGCATTATGGGGGCGTTTCACTCCTCTACCCGTCTCTTTGACGGCATTATGTACATTGTTGTGGTGATCGTGGGCGCTATCTTCATGATGGGCTTGGGCGGCTTGCCTGCCATCACCCCTGCGGACTACGTGGCGTATCTGATGTTTGTGACCACGCTGCTTACCTCCATTCGCCGCATCGTGGAATTTGCCGAGCAGTTCCAATTGGGGCTCTCGGGCATCGAGCGCTTTAACGAGATCATGGAGACCGAGCCCGAGATCAAGGATGCTCCCAACGCCACGGACCTTTGTAACGTGGCTGGTAAAGTGGAGTTTTGCGACGTCTCCTTCCACTACGAGACCGAGCAGCGCAACGTGCTGACCCATTTGGATCTTTGTGTCAAGGCGGGAGAAAACGTAGCTTTGGTGGGTCCCTCGGGTGGCGGAAAAACCACGCTCTGCTCCCTGATCCCTCGCTTTTACGAGATTTCCTCGGGAAAGATCCTCATTGACGGCACCGACATCAAATCGGTGACGATGCGCTCGCTCAGAGAATGCATCGGTGTGGTTGCCCAGGACGTATATCTGTTTTCGGGCAGTGTGAAGGACAACATTGCCTACGGTAAGATCGGCGCCACCGATCAGGAGATCGAGGAGGCAGCCCGTCTTGCAGGGGCGCATGATTTTATTGCCGACCTTCCCAACGGCTACGACACCTACGTGGGTGAGAGAGGAGTGAAGCTCTCGGGCGTACAAAAGCAGCGGATCTCCATTGCACGGCTCTTCTTAAAGAATCCGCCGATCCTGATTTTGGACGAGGCGACCAGCGCTTTGGACAATGAAAGTGAGAGATTGGTGCAAAAATCCTTGGAGGCGCTTGCCAAGGGACGCACCACCTTTACCATTGCCCATCGCTTGACCACCGTTCGCAACGCCGACCGTATTCTGGTGCTCACCGAGAACGGCATTGAGGAATCGGGCACGCACACCGAGCTTTTGCAAAAAGGCGGTATTTACAGTGAGTTGTATCAGCTGTATGCAGAGATCGAATAAGTGAATAAACAAAAAAGGCAGAGATTTTGGTTCTCTGTCCTTTTTTTGCGGAAAGGAATATTTTGATCAAATTTTCAAGCTTTCTTGACAACTCAAAAAAAATGTGGTAAAATGTACTCGTCACACAATTGCATATGTTCTCACTAGCGAAGGGAAAATACTTTTGGTAAAAAGTGTTTTCTCCTTTTCCTCATACCTTCGCTGGTGGAGCATTTGTGTGACAACAATTAAGGGAGAGCATTTTTTCGGTGCGTCCCTTTTGGGGCGCACTTTTTTATGCTCATAGGAGGTATATATGAATCATGATATTCCGGAAAAAGTAATAGACATTATCGGTGTAGAGCTCACGCCCGGAAAGCCTGCCGTTTGTCTTGGTAACGGCGAACGGGGCTTTGAGTGTTGTTGCGATGAGTGCGACTACTTTTTGTTGTGTTTCCCTGAATTTGATCCGAAAGGTAAAGAAGGTAGCGAAGCGGCGCCATGGTAGCTGAAAAGCAACTTTTACTTAGCCTCTCCCTATGGGAGAGGGTGTAAGCCACAGCAAGCTGTGGCGGAGAGGGTTGAAGTATGTAGGAATTTCCCTCTCCGTCACGGCACGCCGTGACACCTCCCCCACAGGGGGAGGCTAAAAATTGCTTTGTGAGAGCGCAATGTTGTCTTTCTCTTACCACCAAACCCTGTAGGGGCGATTCACGAATCGCCCGTTTGAAAAATCCGTACCTGTCTTGGCGGGCGGTTCGTGAACCGTCCCTACAAGTTTTTGATAATCTCCCTTCGGGTAGCGAAGCACGGTAGGGGGAATGTATTTTTAGCCTCTCCCAAAAGGAGAGGCTAAAAATTGCTTTGTGAGAGTACAACGTTGTCTTTCTCTTGCCACCAAACCCTGTTAGGGGCGATTCAAGAATCGCCCGTTTGAAAAATCCGTACCTGTCTTGGCGGGCGGTTCGTGAACCGCCCCTACAAGTTTTTGATAATCTCCCTTCGGGTAGCGAAAGTTTTTTGAACCACCGCACTGCGTGGTTTTCGTTTCACAAAAAATCAGCGTGATATTTCGAATGAAGTATCACGCTGATTTTTTATATGCTCGCCCTCTTTGTTTCAGCTGTGCCGCAGGCGATCATAACTGCTTTGCGTCCTCATGGACGAAAAGCTCCCCCTCAACACGGGGAACAAACTGCTTGGCGATGCGTCCCTTTGCGGAGTTGCTCGTATAAAAATATCCGATGATACAGAACAAGAGCGCTCCCGCAAGATCGACAAGCAGATCCTTCATAGAATCGAATAAGCCAATATCAAGATACCCTTGCAACGTATATACCGCTCCGTCCGCCGTTTTGATCACGGTCTCGGTGATATGGGGAATGGAAACAGGCGCTTGCCCGTTGGGGTTCAATTCGGCACTATAGATCTGTGTGATGACGGTATCCTTTTGCATATCTGTATGTAAAAGGAGGTCTGCCCCAAACTCGAAAAGCTCCCACAAAGCACCTACAGTCACGGAAAAGCACAGGGCTACGATGGAGAGAAACAAGGGTGACAGGTGAAAATCGAAATCCCGATGGCGGTTGAAAATATCCACCAAGGCAAAACCAAACGCCGCAAAAATGAAGCCGCTGGTATAGTGCAGCATATCGTCCCAAAACGGGAAGCGGGTATAGTACGCTCCGATTTCCCCGAGTATGTTTGCGCAAAAAACAAAAAGCACAGCTACGATTTCCAACGCCGTGGGGAGCTTGATGCGGAAGCTTTCCTCCACGAACGTGGGAAGCAGAAACAAGATCAAAGAGATGCACGCCGTGAAGGTGCTTTCAAACTGTCTGCGCACTGCCGTTAAGACAATGACCGAAACAGTGATCGCTCCCATCAAAACATACACGGAAAACGAAAGCTTGTTGGCTCTGACCTTTTTCACAAAACGCTTTCGGAAGCGCCCGAGACGGCTCTCCTTGCTCTGCCTTTTGTTTTTCGCTTTCATTTTCAATCTCCCGTATCGAACAGAGGGGTGGAAAGATACCGATCTCCCGTATCGGGCAAAAGGACTGCGATCCGCTTTCCCCGATTCTCCTCTCTTGCAGCAAGAACGGTGGCTGCGTGCAGCGCCGCTCCCGAGGTGATGCCCACGAGAAGTCCCTCGCTTGTTGCGAATCTGCGGGCGGCGAGATACGCATCCTCCTCGGTGACGGGCAGGATCTCGTCCACGATCTCACGGTTGAAGTTATCGGGAACGAAGTTGGCGCCGATGCCCTGCAAGCCGTGCGCTCCCGCTCTTCCCTCGGACAAGAGAGGCGAGGCAGCAGGCTCTACGGCAACGATGCGGCAATTGGGATTCTTTTCTTTCAGATATGCGCCCGTTCCCGAAAGGGTGCCTCCCGTTCCCACGCCTGCGACAAACAGATCCACCGCTTTTCCAAGCTCCTCCCAGATCTCCCGTCCCGTGGTACGGTAATGCGCCAAAGGATTGGCAGGGTTATCAAATTGTGAGGGGATCCACGCATTGGGGATCTCCTTTGCCAATTCTTCTGCCTTTTGCACGGCGCCCTGCATTCCCTCCTTGCCCGGTGTGAGGACGATCTCGGCGCCGTAGGCAGAAAGGAGACGGCGACGCTCTACGCTCATGCTATCGGGCATGGTCAGGATCAAGCGATATCCCCAAGCGGCGCAAAGGGAGGCAAGACCGATGCCCGTGTTTCCGCTGGTGGGCTCGATGATCACGCTTCCGGGCTTCAAGATTCCCTTTTCCCTTGCATCCTCCAGCATCGAAAGCGCCACACGGTCCTTGACGCTTCCTGCGGGGTTGAAGGACTCCAGCTTGCAGAAAAGCTCGGCGCCCGAGCAATAGGTTCGGTTGTAATTCTCGGAAAGCAGCATGGGCGTATTGCCGATCAGCTCCGCTACGTTCTTATACAGCATAGTCTTCTCCTTTGGATTATCATTGCCCTCATTGTAACACAAAAGCGTTTTCTTGTCAATCGCAAGCACGGAAAACATACGGTTTTTCCATGGGACCTTTACAAAGTTTATACAAACGTCACACTTGATTCATGTTATTCGGAAAAAGAAAAAAACAGTACAAACATAAGGTTTTGTACTGTTTTATTCTTTGTCTTGAATGGGTTAGGTTCAAAACAATTACTTGTTGAGTGCGTTGAGCTTCTTTGTGAATTGGCTCTTCTTGTGAGCGGCTGCGTTCTTATGGATGATTCCGTAAGCGGCTGCCTGATCCACCTTCTTCACGGCTGCCTTGTAAGCTGCTTGTGCTGCTGCCATATCACCGGAAGCCAAAGCTGCGTCGTACTTCTTCATTTCGGTTTTGAGAGCGCTGCGATACATTTTGTTTTGCAGGGTCTTGGTTTGAATGACCTTTACTCTCTTCTTTGCGGATTTGATATTCGGCATCGTTTTCACCTCCCTTTGAATTTGAAACACTGAATGATATTTCAAAGCGGCGCCTGAGAGGGTGCGCACTGCTTCATCCATATACCGCTATATTCTACCACACAATTTTTGAAATTGCAATACCTTTTTTGAATTTTTTTTGGAAATTTATGAAGATTTTTTCTTTTTTTCTCACAAACAAAAAAACGCTTGACCCATAAATGCGAGCCAAGCGTCTTTTCATGTAAATTATTTGAGAACGTCAAAGAATTTCAACAGGCAGAGAACGATTCCCACCAAGCTGTACAACTCCAGCAAAGCGCCGAGAATGCCTGCGATGATGTTTACGATCGGAACCCACCACAGCAAACCGAGAGCGAAGCCGATAACGACGCAGACCACCAAGAAAATGATGAGCTGGATCAAAAGAGAAGCGACGTCTCCCTTCTTTACCTTAAAGGGTGTGGGCCAAAGCTTTTGCAGCATTTCCATTGTCAAAACCTCCTGATTTTATTGTGAGCAGATTTCATCCGCTGTAATGATATGCATTACACTATTATATTAGCACATGGGGGAGAAAAAGTCAAGTATTTTTCGCTTTTTTCTCCCACTTTTGCGCCTCCTTACAGCTTGGAAAACCCGAAGCTGTTAACCAAGGCGTCGATGCGCTCGCCCTTTTTGCAGATGGGACATTCGTGGGAGGGATAGCTTGCATAGTCCTCCAAATCCTTGGGATCGAAGATAGAGCGCACGGGGAAGCCAACGCACTCGTCCACTGTGGCGAAGATGGAGCAAACACCTGCTACCATACCGTTGTAATATTTGATCGCCTCGATTGCCGCCTGCGCCGTGTATCC
>JAFTMU010000016.1 GCA_017452215.1 Clostridia bacterium | reverse complement strand
GTAAAACGCCGTATGCCGTTTATCCTTTTGGACAAAGTAGGAACGCAAAAAGGACATGAATCGATTATAATCGGTTCTGACACAGCTATACCTTCCCACAAAGGAGTACTCGGGCAGCTCACTGACGATGATGGGGTGGCAATTTTTTGCTTGCAGCTCATACACGGTTTGGGAGATCCACGCAGCAGACCCGCCAAGCACGAATGCGCAACCCTCGATCTCGGGGGAGAGCGTATCAGCAGCAACGTTGAGCTGCACTCGCTTTTTTCTCGCTTGATTTTTCAGCGCTGACAGGCTTTTTTTATACCAATTCGTCATGGCATAATTGGGCTCACTGATAACAAACATAGTCTCCTCCGTGTAAAATTTTGTGAAAAATCCGCCGAAAAATCGGTCTTGTTCAAAATCTCTTTTCGGTGTATCATTATTATAACATATTTTTGGAGGTATGTCAATGAAAAAAGTACTCGTTCAAAAGAAGAAACAGGCGATCCCCACCTACGTTCCCAAAAAGGCACATGATCTGCCGATGTTTTTTGAGAACAAGCCCTATCAGGGCGCATCGGGAAGAATCTATCCCATTCCCTATTCCGATGGCATCACCGACACTAAAACCAACGTGGATTACGACGTTTACACCATTGAAAATGAATACATCAAGACCCAAGTGGTTCCCGCACTGGGCGGTAAGATCCTGCGTGGCTTTGATAAGGTCGGCAGCCATGACTTCATTTATTACAATGAGGTTGTAAAGCCTGCTTTGGTTGGTATTGCAGGTCCTTGGATCTCGGGCGGTATTGAGTTCAACTGGCCCCAGCACCACAGACCCACCACCTATATGCCCCTGGAGGCTGTCATTGAGGAAAATGCCGACGGCGGCAAGACCGTTTGGACCGGCGAGGTGGAGCCCATGAACCGCATGAAGGGCATGGCAGGTATCACCGTCGACGAGGGCAGAAGCTACATTAAGGCAAAGGTCCGTGTTTACAACCGCACCTCCCTGCCCCAACTGTTTATGTGGTGGGCAAACCTTGCCGTTCCCGTAAACGACGATTACAGAACCGTATTCCCCCCCGACTGCGAATGGGTAAACGACCACGACCGCAGAGCCGTATTGGAGTGGCCTATCGCAAAGGGTGTTTACAAGACTGCCCGTCCCTATAACTTTGGCGAGGGTACGGACCTCTCCCACTACTCTGCCGTCAAGGTTCCCTCCTCCTATCTGATCTCCCAGGGTCAATCCGATATGGACTTTATCGCAGGCTACGACGTGGGCATCAAGAAGGGTATCGCTACCGTTGCAAACCATCACATCTCCCCCGGTAAGAAGATGTGGCACTGGGGCATTGGTGATTTCGGTGATATGTGGTGCTCCAACCTGACCGATGAAAACGGTCCCTACATCGAATTGATGACCGGTGTTTACACCGATAATCAGCCTGACTTCACCTGGATCGCTCCCTACGAGACCAAGGAGTTCGAGCAATATTGGTACCCCATCCGTGACATTGGCGAACCCAAGAACGCTTCCATCGACGCTGCCGTCAATATGGAGGACAAGGGCAACGAGCTCTTCTTCGGCTTCAACGTCACCGGCACCTTCAAGAACGCCGTGATCAAGGTCACGGACGGTGAGAACGTTCTCTACACCGAGACGCTCACCCTCACCCCTGCCGATTCTTACCTCAAGACCATCGACAAAAACGGTGCTGACTTCAACAACATTACCGTAACCCTTTCCAGCGCCGAGGGCAAGGAGCTGATCTCCTACAAGCCCTACAAGAGAGGACAGAAGTCCCCCATCGACGTGCGTGAGCCTGTAAAGCGTCCCTCCGAGATCAATACCGTAGAGGAGCTCTACATCAACGGCTATCACCTGGAGCAATACAAGCAGCACAACTACCGCCCCGAGGATTACTATCTGGAAGGCATCAAGCGTGATGCGGGCGATATCCGCTGCAACACCTCCATGGGTCGCCTGTGCCTCAAGAACGGCAGATTTGAGGAATGCGTTGCTTACTGTGACGTTGCCATCAAGCGCCTGACCTCCCGCAACCAGCACCCCACCGATACCGAGGCATTCTACCTCAAGGGCGTCGCTCTTGCATACCTTGGCAAGGATCAAGAGGCATATGACACCCTGTGGCGTGCCGCTTGGAACTACGCTCACCGCTCCGCCGCTCTCTTTGAGCTGGCTTGCCTGGATTGCAAGATGGGCGACTTCAAGGCAGCTCTGGAGAAGATCGACGAATCTCTCGGCTTGAACAAGGGTCACACCAAGGCACAAAACCTCAAGGCTGCGATCCTGCGTCACCTGGGCTGCAAGAGTGCCAAGGCTTTGGCAGAAGAGAACGCACAGGACGATCTTTTGGACCTGTTCGCCATCGTGGAGTACTCTCACTACGCCGATATGAGCAACAAGCTGGCTCAGTTCCGCCTCAAGGCCGAGAACATGATCGACGTTGCCATTGATTATCTCCGTGCAGGTCTTTAAGAG
>JAFTMU010000189.1 GCA_017452215.1 Clostridia bacterium | reverse complement strand
TCGTCCTCGACGAATTCTTCTTCGGTTTCGTCCTCGACGAATTCTTCTTCGATCTCGTCCTCTACGAATTCTTCTTCGATTTCGTCCTCGATGGGTTCTTCTTCGAGTTCGTCCTCGATGATCTCTTCTGCGCTTTCCTCGATCTCTTCTTCCAGCTCGGCGTCTGCCCATTCCACGTCAAGCTCGGCTTCCAGCTCCTCCTCGAAGCCTTCGTCGATGACCTCCTCTGTGGAGTCGGTCTCGTCATGCTCTACCCCGAGAACACCCTCAATGGGATTCCAAGAAAGCTCCTCTTCCTCGGTGACTTCCTCAATGGCGGATTCCTCGGTGACTTCCTCAATGGCGGATTCCTCGGCAGCTTCCTCTACGACGGGCTCCTCGATCACGGACTCCTCGACAACGGGTGCTTCAACGACAGTCTCCTCGGTGGGTTCCTCGGTGGGAACTGCCAGCGCCTCGATGGGAGGCTTTTCGGAGAGCATCGTCACCTGCTGCGGTGCTTGTCCGGGAATACCGTAATAGGTTTCGGTATAGTGACGCTCGGTGGTCTTTACGGTCTCGTGGGTCGTGGTGGTCGTGGTGGAAGCGGGAATCGCTTCCTCGGGTTCGGTTACAGGCGCTTCCTCGACCACAGGCTCGGGCTCGACAATGGGCTCGGGGGCGAGTTCAGCCACAGGCTCGGGAGCAGGCTGTGCCACGGCTTCCTTTTCCATTTCCTCGTTATCAAACTCCCAGGTGAAGTTTGCGTTGGCGGGAATGACGCTTTCGTCCTCGGCGGGAACCTCGGGCACATGGTCGGGATCCAGCTCAAAGGTGACGGCAGGCTTTTCCTCACGCAGATACTCTCGAATGAGTCCCTTTGCCACCAGATCCTCGGTGGTCTGGAAGGGATACTGCTCCTCGTAGTTGACCGCTTCGATGTCGATAGGAGAAAGTCCCTGCTCCTCACAGGCACGCTGGACAAGCTCCAACGCCAGCGTCAGCTTGCGGGGAGAATTGACCTTGTAGAGGAAAGGAGTATCGGCATACTTCTTCTTGCCTCCCACGTCCTTGCCGTGGTAGACCGAATCCTCAAGGCTTGCGGGATCCAGCGCCAGGTACAGATCCAGAGTGCGGGTGCGCACGTTGATCTTGGCAATGGGGGTATGCTCGTTGTTATAGCTGTTGATGGCCCAGGAGATGCGGTCCTTGGTGTCCTCGTAGGACAGAAGCGCATTCTTGATCTCACTGTAATACTTTTTGACCTCGGGGCGGGCTTGGATCAGCTTTGCCTCAAAGCTCTTACGGTAATGCGCTACAATGTAGCAGCCCGTCTCCTCGTCAAAGCCTACGATGCGGCCGCTGGAGGAGAACAGATCGCTCTCGTAATCATCGTCTCCCTCGCCTGCATTCTCGTCGGCTGCGTCCTCAACGTCCTCCGTGTCCTCGTCCTCACGCTCCAGCTCGTCCTCAGCATCCTCCTCAGCCTCGGAAAGAAGAGCGGCGCTCTCCTCGCTCTGAACGGAGGGATTTTCCACGGCAAGCTCCTTTTCCATGCGGATCTGCGTGCCAAGCTTCATCAATTCGGCAATCGCTTTGAGGATCTCCTCGGTAGCAGGACTGTATTTCTCCTCTGCCTTGGGGGCAGGGGCGTTGTTGGTAGTGGTTGTAGTATTGGTCTCCTTGATGACCTCCTTGTAGGTCTCGGTGATATGCTTTTCGATAATGGGCATTTGTCCGCCGGGGTATACGGAGCTGTAAACGGGGATCGCACCGGAAGCGGCTTGTCCATATGCTACGGGGGTGTCGGTGGGACGAACAATGGGAGCGGGAACAGACGGCGCCTCTGCTTCTGCTTCTGCCTCTGCTTCTGCTTCGGGAGCGATCTCCTCGCTTGCCACAAGAGGCTCCTCGAATGCAGGCGCTTCCTCTGTTTCCTCCTCGGTTTCCTCCTCAATAGCCTCGGGCTCCTCCTCGTCAACAGGCAAGGATTCCTCTGCCTCGGGGGCTTCTTTTGCTACAAGGGTATCGGGCTCCTGGAAGCTCTCCTCAGCTACGAGAACCTCTGTCTCCTCGGGCATCTCCTCGTCAGCCACTGCGGGCTCGATGTACACTTGTTCCTCTGCGTCATTTTCAGCAACAGATGCTTTGAGATCCTTGGGCGAGACCAGGGAATATCCCCGGGCACGGAAAATAACCAGCAGCAGTGTAAAGACCACTGCTCCCACGGCAACACAAATTGCCAATACGAGCAATGCCAGCTGCACAGGCACAGACACGGCGGCACCCACTATGGGGATCAGCAGATAGCTCTTGCCGTCGCTCTCCTCCTCATATTTGCCAAGGAACTGCTCCTCGTACTCACGCTGCTGCTTTTCACGGCGTGCACGCAGCACCTTGTTGATGAGAATGCAGATGCCGGCAATTTCTGCCCCCAGAATACACGACAAGACGGCAATGGCAATGAAAAAGGAATTTTCCACGCTCAAGCCAAGCCTTGACGCTGCTGCAAAAATGTGTTGAAAATACAAAACCTCTGTCCCCCGTTCTGTTGGCTTTTTACCAACATATTCTTGATTTTCCAAAATTTGGTCGCACGACCTTATTCTATAAGTATATTTTAACACAAACGAAAAAAAGAATCAATATGCTATAAAAAATTTCTTTCGTATTTTTTCATTTTTTATCGCATTTTTCAGCAAAAAAATCAAGATGTTGACAAAAAATCGATTCTCGCTCCTTTTTGCGTCAAAATGTGGGGTTGGTAAAAAAAAGGAAGGCTTGACGCTCCCCTTGGAAAAAAGTGAAAAAAGGAGAGGGCATCTCAAATGCAGATTGCACTTGAGATGCCCCTAAGCTACTAACAAACCCTGTTATAAAAAGGACAGTTCGTTAAAGTGTATAAACTTTTTAGCCGCTTTTCCTTTGCAGAAAAGAGGCGCAAAGAAAAAGCTAACAAAAAGAAACGCCGCAAGGGGAATTTCGCCGTCTGCGGACGGCGAGGAGGCTTACGCAGCCTCCACTGCGCCGCCTTTTGAAAAAGGCGGGCGAAAACTTTTCGGAAAAATGACAGTGCTAATTCCTTTGTCAGCAAGCTGGGGCATCTCAAATGCGAAACGCATTTGAGATGCCCCTGATATCGGCGTTATGTATTCTGTAATTCAGCGACAAGCGCTTTTACCTCTCTCTCTATCTCCCCGAGCAAGGACTGCAAGCCCGAGCGGGACAGTGCTGCCCCCTCGTGGGTAAGGTCACAGCGATCCGAAAATTCCTTTTGGAACCGTGGCAAAGCACTTGTTGCAAAGGAAAGAAGTGCGGATCTTTGCAGAGAAAAGCGACGTTGCAGCTTCTCTTGCGCCTCTGTCATTTGCAAAAACTCCTCTGCCAGCCCTCTCCAAAGATCTTTTTCTTCTCCCGAAGCAGCGGATTGCAAAAGGACGGCGTCCTTGCCAAGACCTGTCAGGTGGGCGGTGCTTTCTTCCGCCTCGCTCTCCCACTGCATAAAGCTTGCAAGCTGTGTCTTTAGGGGCAGTGTGCGCTCGGTCAATCCCACCGTTGCGCTGCAAAGTCTTGGGAACGATCCCGCATCCTGCGCACCACGAAACACCCCGATGGGTTGCAAAAGCGCTTCAAAAATTTCATGCACCTCTTCCATCCATTGGCAAAGCGCCTCACAGCACGCCTTGCGCCGCCGATCGTACGACTCCTGCAAGGAAGCGGAATGCTGCCGCCCGTGACGGAGGCACTCGCTTCGATAAGAGTCAAGATTCCCCCGCTCTCCTTGAAGCTCTTGCATTCTTTTCTGCGCTGTTTGCCGAAAGGCAGGATCGTGAAGGGGATCAAACAGGGGCATTTTCCTTTTCCTCAACGGGGGTAGGAATATGCAACGCTCCCGGCAGATATACCGCTCCCTTGGGAACGGCGAAGCGAAGCGCACGGTGCTCGACCTCAACGGTGAATGATTCTGGCGGAT